>NZ_JBEOXI010000190.1:0-16313 GCF_040296465.1 Streptomyces sp. NPDC002130 | reverse complement strand
GCGTCACCGGGCCACCCTGTGTGTCGCTCGCACGCGTCATAGCCACCCCCGTCGTCCTGCCGCATCCAACGCGCGACGGCCCTGAGATCGTTCCGCGAACGCCCCGGATCCCCTGAACGGGCGGCGCGCCGGGCTCTCGGGGCGGCGCATCGGATCCATCGGGTGGTGCGCGGACTCGGCCCGGCCGAGCAGTGAGCCCCTTCGATGACTCGGGTGACTCATCCGGCCCCCAGCGGCGGCGCCGGTTTGCCGCCCGCGTCCAGGTAGGCCTGTGGGGGGTTCAGACGCTGGCCGGGGAAGCCGCCCTTCTCGTACTTGAGCAGCTTCTTCGCCTTCTCCGGGTCGGTCTCGCCCTCGCCGTACGCCGGGCAGAGCGGAGCGATGGGGCAGGCGCCGCACGCGGGCTTGCGGGCGTGACAGATACGGCGGCCGTGCCAGATCACGTGGTGCGAGAGATCCGTCCAGTCACTCTTCGGGAAGAGCGCGCCGACGGCGGCCTCGATCTTGTCCGGGTCGGTCTCGCCGGTCCACTGCCAGCGGCGAACCAGGCGCTGGAAGTGCGTGTCCACGGTGATACCGGGGCGGCCGAAGGCGTTGCCGAGCACGACGAACGCGGTCTTGCGGCCGACTCCGGGCAGCTTGACCAGGTCTTCGAGCCGGCCGGGCACCTCGCCCCCGAAGTCCTCCACCAGGGCCTTCGACAGCCCTATGACGGACTTCGTCTTGGCCCGGAAGAACCCGCAGGGGCGGAGGATCTCCTCCACCTCCTCCGGGTTGGCGGCGGCCAGGTCCTCCGGGGTCGGGTATCGGGCGAAGAGGGAGGGTGTCGTCTGGTTGACGCGCAGGTCGGTCGTCTGGGCGGACAGGACCGTGGCGACGACCAGTTGGAAGGGGTTCGTGAAATCCAGCTCGGGGTGCGCGTACGGAAAGACCTCGGCGAGCTCGCGGTTGATACGGCGGGCCCGGCGGACCAGGGCGGTACGCGACTCGTCGCCCGGCGGGTGGACGACGGCCTTGGCGGGGGCGGCGCCCTTGAGACGGGCCGTGGCCTTCTTCGGCGCGACCACCACCTTCTTGGCGGCGGGCGCCTTCTTCACGGCAGCGCTCTTGGAGGCACTCTTGGTGGCCTTCTCGGCCGCAGACGCCGACGTCTTGGAGGCAGCCTTCTTCGCGGAAGCCGCCTTCTTCGCGGAAGCCGCCTTCTTGGTGGACCCGACCTTCTTCGCCGGCCCTGCCTTCTCCGCGGGCCCTGCCTGCTCCGCGGAGGCCGTCTTCCTCACCGGTTCCGTCTTGTTCTCTTTCGCCGTTTTCCTACCGCCATCGGGGCTCTGTTCGCCCACAGCGGAATCGCGACGTACAACCACCCGCGCAGCCCCCTCGGCCTGTGCTCTCACCGGCGATTTGGACACCCGGCCAGCCTAAGGCCCGGCACCGACATCCGCCCCGGCCCCTGAAGATCGGCGTCCAATTGGACCCCTGCCGCGTACCCCGGGACACGTGTGCGGCATCCTTGTGACAGATCACACTGTTTGGACCGCCCGACAAAATGGGCACCACGGTCCCTCGGTACACGGGGGAGCAAGATCCCCTGAGCAGGTCGACAAGGAGAGAACTCGTGGACGACGTTCTGCGGCGCAATCCGCTCTTCGCGGCGCTCGATGACGAGCAGGCCGCGGAGCTCCGCGCCTCCATGAGTGAGGTGACCCTCGCCCGCGGTGACTCGCTGTTCCATGAGGGCGACCCCGGTGACCGCCTGTACGTGGTCACGGAGGGCAAGGTGAAGCTCCACCGCACGTCCCCCGACGGCCGCGAGAACATGCTGGCCGTGGTGGGCCCCGGTGAGCTCATCGGTGAGCTCTCGCTCTTCGACCCGGGCCCGCGCACCGCGACGGCCACGGCACTGACCGAGGTCAAGCTGCTCGGCCTCGGCCACGGCGACCTCCAGCCCTGGCTGAACGCCCGCCCGGAGGTGGCCACGGCGCTTCTGCGCGCCGTAGCGCGTCGGCTGCGCAAGACCAACGACGCGATGTCCGACCTCGTCTTCTCGGATGTCCCGGGTCGCGTCGCCCGCGCTCTGCTGGACCTGTCGCGCCGGTTCGGCGTGCAGTCCGAGGAGGGCATCCACGTCGTGCACGACCTCACGCAGGAGGAGCTGGCCCAGCTGGTGGGCGCGTCCCGCGAGACGGTCAACAAGGCCCTCGCGGACTTCGCCCAGCGTGGCTGGCTCCGTCTGGAGGCCCGTGCGGTGATCCTCCTGGACGTGGAGCGCCTCGCCAAGCGCTCACGCTGACGCGCACCTGGCCGTACGTCATCGGGCCCCGTCTCCACGCGAGACGGGGCCCGACGTCGTCAAGGAAGCGGAAAGCGCACCCCACGAGGGCTCCGCTCGCGGCACGGTGAACGCATGACCGGCAGCACTGCCCACCGCCCCGGACTCGACGCGCGGGGCTTCCTCACCCGGGAGGGCTCTCTCGCGCGCGTGCCCCCGGCCTTCCGTCCCGTCGTCACCGCGACATGCCACCGGCTGGCCGACGTCTTCGGGCACCGGCTGCACAGCGCGTACCTCTACGGGTCGATACCGCGCGGCACCGCGCGCAGGGGCCGCAGCGACCTGGACCTGCTGCTCGCCCTGCACGAGGAGCCGACCCGGGCGGACCGGGACGACGCCCGGGCGCTCGGCGCGGCGCTGGACGCGGAGTTCGAGCAGATCGACGGTCACGGCACCCTGCTGTTCGGCCGGGAGCGGCTGCTGAGCGACCTGGAGAGGCACGACCTGGGCTGGTTCGTCGCCTGTCTGTGCACACCGCTGCTGGGCGAGGACCTGGCCGCGTACCTGCCGCGCTACCGCCCCGACTCGCTGCTGGCCCGCGAGACCAACGGCGACCTGGCCCTGCTTCTCCCCCGCTGGCGCCGGCGGATCGCCGAGGCGGACGACACGGAGCAGGCCCGGCGGCCCCTGGTCCGCTTCATGTCCCGGCATCTGGTCCGTACCGGCTTCACGCTCGTCATGCCCCGCTGGAACGGATGGACCAGCGACCTGCGCGAGATGGCCGAGGCCTTCGCGGGGTACTACCCCGAGCGTGGCGAGCAGCTGCGGGCAGCGGCCGTCCTGGGGCGGGAGCCGGCCGGAGACGCCGCCGTGCTCGCGGCGTACGTCGGCGATCTCGGCCCCTGGCTCGCCGGGGAGTACGCGCGCGTGCACGGCGTCAAAGCGCCGCGTCCCGGGGGGCTCTAGATGAGCCCGTGTTCTTCCAGATAGTCCATCTGCGCCCGTACGGACAGTTCCGCCGCCGGCCACAGGGAGCGGTCCACGTCGGCGTAGACGTGGGCGACGACCTGCGCGGGGGTGCGGTAGCCGTCCTCCACGGCCGTCTCGACCTGGGCGAGGCGGTTGGCGCGATGGGCGAGGTAGTACTCGACGACGCCCTGGGCGTCCTCCAGGACCGGGCCGTGGCCCGGCAGGACCGTGTGGACGCCGTCGTCGACCGACAGGGAGCGCAGGCGGCGCAGGGAGTCCAGGTAGTCGCCGAGGCGGCCGTCGGGGTGGGCCACGACCGTCGTGCCGCGGCCGAGGACCGTGTCGCCGGTGAGGACCGCCCGGTCGGCCGGAATGTGGAAGCAGAGTGAGTCGGAGGTGTGGCCGGGGGTCGGTACGACGCGCAGTTCCAGCCCGCCGGTGGTGATCACGTCTCCGGCGGCCAGGCCCTCCTCGCCCAGGCGCAGGGCCGGGTCGAGGGCACGCACGCGCGTGCCGGTCAATTCGGCGAACCGGGCGGCGCCCTCCGCGTGGTCGGGGTGGCCGTGGGTCAGCAGGGTGAGGGCGACGCGCTTGCCGGCCTGCTCGGCCGTGGCGACGACCCGGCGCAGGTGCCCGTCGTCCAGCGGCCCCGGATCGACCACCACGGCCAGGTCCGAATTCGGCTCGGAGACGATCCAGGTGTTGGTGCCGTCCAGGGTCATGGCCGACGCGTTGGGGGCCAGGACGTTGACGGCCCGCGCGGTGGCGGGCCCCGAGAGGACCCCGCCGCGGGGCCGGCCGGGAAGGGCGCTTGGGTCCGTCATGCGGTGGCTCCACCGGTCGGGATGTGCTTGGTGAACTCGTCGTGGCCAGGCCAGGAAAGCACGATTCTCCCGTCCACCAGGCGGGCGGTGGCCAGGACCGGCGTGAGGTCACGCCCCTGGGCTGCGTCGAGTGCCCCGGCGGCCGTCTCGTACGCCGTCAGCTGGCGCAGGGTCGCGATCGTCGGCGGCATCATCAGCAGCTCGCCCTTGTCGTAGCCGTCCGCCGCCTCGCGCGGGGCGATCCACACCGTGCGGTCGGCCTCCGTGGAGGCGTTGCGGGTGCGCTGCCCCTCGGGGAGCGCGGCCACGAAGAACCAGGTGTCGTAGCGGCGGGACTCGAACTCCGGGGTGATCCAGCGGGTCCAGGCGCCGAGCAGGTCGGAGCGCAGGACCAGGCCGCGGCGGTCCAGGAACTCCGCGAAGGACAGGTCACGGGCGACCAGGGCGGCCCGGTCGGCCTCCCAGTCGGCGCCTGTTGTGTCGCCGACGACCGAGTCGTGGGCCGGACCTGCGAGCAGGACGCCGGCCTCCTCGTACGTCTCGCGTACGGCCGCGCAGACGATCGCCTGGGCCGCCGTCTCGTCGACGCCGAGCCGCTGGGCCCACCACGCGCGCGTGGGGCCCGCCCAGCGGACCTGGTGGTCGTCGTCACGCGGGTCGACACCGCCGCCCGGATACGCGTACGCGCCTCCGGCGAAGGCCATGGAGGCGCGTCTGCGCAGCATGTGGACGGCCGTGCCGCTGCCGGTGTCCTTCAGGAGCATGACGGTGGCCGCGCGCTTGGGGGCCACCGGCGTGAGGGTGCCGGCCGCGAGTGCGCGGATGCGGTCCGGCCACTCCGGGGGGTACCACTGACCGTTCGCCATGGGCGCGAGGCTATCCCGTGACGGGCGGATGTTCGAGTGGCCCCCGGGGACGGATTCCGCAGCTGGGACCCGCCGACGGACCCTGCGGGGTGCTACGCGAGTTCCACCTGGATCTCGACCTCGACCGGCGCGTCCAACGGCAGCACCGCGACGCCCACGGCACTGCGCGCGTGCACGCCCTTGTCGCCGAGGACCTCGCCGAGCAGCTCGCTCGCGCCGTTCAGCACCGCGGGCTGGCCCGTGAAGTCCGAGGCCGAGGCCACGAAACCGACGACCTTCACCACGCGCGCGATGCGGTCCAGGTCACCGGCGACGGACTTCACGGCGGCCAGGGCGTTCAGCGCGCACGTACGCGCCAGCTCCTTGGCCTCCTCGGGGGTGACCTCGGCGCCGACCTTGCCGGTGACCGGAAGCTTGCCCTCCACCATCGGGAGCTGCCCGGCGGTGTAGACGTACGGGCCGGACTGCACGGCCGGCTGGTAGGCGGCGAGCGGCGGGACCACGTCGGGCAGGCTCAGGCCGAGCTCGGCCAGCTTCGCCTCGACGGCGCCCACTACTGCTTCTCCCGCTTCAGGTAGGCCACGAGCTGCTCGGGGTTGTTCGGCCCGGGCACGACCTGGACGAGCTCCCAGCCGTCCTCGCCCCAGGTGTCCAGAATCTGCTTCGTGGCGTGGACGAGCAGCGGCACAGTCGAGTATTCCCACTTGGTCATGCGGCCGACTCTAACCCCTGGCGGGGAGGGGCTCGCGGCCCACCACCGCACCGGTTGTCCACAGCCTCCCGCGTAGCCCGGGCGCGGACTGGTTAGGCTCGAATACGTGAGCAGGCTCCAGGTCGTCAGCGGCAAGGGCGGTACCGGCAAGACCACGGTGGCCGCGGCCCTAGCGCTGGCCCTGGCCACGGAGGGGAAGCGGACGCTTCTCGTCGAGGTCGAGGGCCGTCAGGGCATCGCGCAGCTCTTCGAAACGGAGGCGCTGCCTTATGAGGAACGGAAAATCGCGGTAGCACCCGGGGGCGGGGAGGTGTATGCCCTCGCCATCGACCCCGAACTGGCCCTTCTGGACTACCTCCAGATGTTCTACAAGCTGGGCAGCGCCGGACGGGCCCTGAAGAAGCTCGGCGCGATCGACTTCGCCACCACGATCGCGCCCGGCCTGAGGGACGTCCTCCTGACCGGCAAGGCGTGCGAGGCGGTGCGCCGCAAGGAGCGCAGCGGGCGGTTCGTCTACGACTACGTCGTCATGGACGCCCCGCCGACCGGTCGGATCACGCGCTTTTTGAACGTGAACGACGAGGTCGCCGGCCTCGCCAAGATCGGCCCGATACACAATCAGGCGCAGGCCGTGATGCGGGTGCTGAAGTCGCCGGAGACGGCGGTGCACCTGGTGACGCTGCTGGAGGAGATGCCCGTCCAGGAGACCGTGGACGGCATCGCCGAGCTGCGTTCGGCCCGGCTGCCGGTGGGCCGGATCATCGTGAACATGGTCCGGCCGGAGGTGTTGGACGAGACCGACCTGGAACTCGTGCGGACGGTCCCGCGTTCCACTGTCGCGCGGTCCCTGTCGTCCGCGGGGCTCGGCGGGGCGCGGCGCGGCGGGCACGCGGAGCGGCTGGTGGACCCGCTGCTCACGCAGGCCGAGGAGTACGCCGAGCGGTACACGCTGGAGCACGAGCAGCGTGCGGTCCTGGCCGAGCTGGGCCTGCCGCTGCACGAACTGCCGCTGTTCGCCGAGGGCATGGACCTGGCGGGGCTGTACGAGCTGGCCCGCGAGCTGCGCGAGCAGGGCGTGTCATGACCCGGGACGGACAAGCACACGAGCAGGGCGTGTCATGAGCCAGGACGGACAGGCAAGGCCCGTCATGAGTCGGAAGCAGGGGATGTCATGAGTCGTCCGGACCCGGCCCACACCCACGACCCGGCCCGCCCTCACCTCGCCCCCGCGCGCCTGCTCGACGTCGATCCGCTGCTGGAGGACCCGAAGACCCGGATCGTGGTGTGCTGCGGCTCGGGCGGGGTCGGCAAGACGACGACCGCGGCGGCCCTGGGGCTGCGCGCGGCCGAGCGGGGCCGCAAGGTGGTCGTCCTGACCATCGACCCGGCCCGCAGGCTGGCCCAGTCCATGGGCATCGACTCCCTGGACAACACCCCGCGCCGGGTGAAGGGCATCGACGACACGGCGGGCGGCGAGCTGCACGCGATGATGCTCGACATGAAGCGCACCTTCGACGAGATCGTCGAGGCGCACGCGGACCGCGAGCGGGCGGCCGCCATCCTGGGCAACCCCTTCTACCAGTCGCTCTCGGCGGGCTTCGCGGGCACGCAGGAGTACATGGCGATGGAGAAGCTCGGGCAGCTGCGCGCCCGGGACGAATGGGACCTGATCGTCGTCGACACCCCGCCGTCCCGTTCGGCGCTGGACTTCCTGGACGCGCCCAAGCGGCTCGGCTCGTTCCTGGACGGCCGGCTGATCCGGCTGCTGACCGCGCCCGCGAAGCTGGGCGGCCGGGCCGGGATGAAATTCCTGAACGTCGGGATGTCGATGATGACCGGCACCCTCGGCAAGCTGCTCGGCGGTCAGCTCCTCAAGGACGTCCAGACATTCGTGTCCGCGATGGACACCACCTTCGGCGGCTTCCGTACCCGCGCGGACGCGACGTACAAGCTGCTCCAGGCGCCCGGCACGGCGTTCCTCGTGGTCGCGGCCCCGGAGCGGGACGCGCTGCGCGAGGCCGCCTACTTCGTGGAGCGGCTGGCCGCGGAGAACATGCCGCTGGCCGGTCTGGTGCTCAACCGGGTGCACGGCAGCGGCGCCGACGGGCTGTCGGCCGAGCGGGCGCTCGCCGCCGCGGAAAATCTTGAAGAGCCCGGCATTGTGGATCAGGAGGACGGGAAAGCAGTACTTCGTAACTCCCCCGACGCACAGGACAGTTCAGACTCTCCCACGCCCGGAACACCAGCTCGGGCATCGGCTCCCGAAGGTGGCTCCCCCACCGATGACGCCGCGGACACCGAGCACCCCGGGGACACGGAGCACACGGAGGGCCCCGAGCGGTCCGTCGACCAGCTGACGGCAGGCCTGCTGAGGCTGCACGCCGATCGCATGCAGCTGCTCTCCCGTGAGCAGCGCACGCGTGACCGCTTCACCGCGCTCCACCCCGAGGTGGCCGTGACGGAAGTGGCCGCGCTGCCCGGGGACGTGCACGACCTCGCGGGACTGCGCGACATCGGCGACCGGCTCGCGGCCGACGAGCGTGAGCTTCCCGACCCTGCCGACCTGCCGGAACCGCCCGAGGCGAGTGCCTGAGCGCAACCGGGTGAGGGCGCGGGGCCTCGTCGGAGTTCCCGAGGGGACTCCTCAGCTCACCGCCGCGTAGTTCTCGTAGATCTCGTCGTCGTCGAGGGGCAGAACACCGCACCCCCGCTCGTACTCCGTGCGCGCCGTCTCCAGCAGCCGGCGCCAGGAGGTCACCGTGGGACGCCTGCGCAGCAGTGCGCGGCGCTCCCGCTCCGTCATGCCTCCCCACACACCGAACTCGACGCGGTTGTCGAGCGCGTCGGCCAGGCACTCCGTGCGCACCGGGCATCCGGTGCACACCGCCTTGGCCCTGTTCTGCGCTGCTCCTTGAACGAACAGTTCATCCGGATCGGTAGTGCGGCAGGCCGCCTGCGCACTCCAGTCGACTACCCAGCCCATACCGGCGCCGTCCTCTCCCGAATCGAGGCTCCCCCACGGCGGCAGCGGCATATTCACCGCCGCCAGTTGAGGACGTTACGGAAGGTGGGCACAGCGCAACACCCCCAGCGGGCCCAATCTTGAATGGCCCGAACGGACTATGGGTAAGCGGCAGATCACCCGGGGGAGTGAGCTGGCGACATACGTAACTTTCCCGGCAAACCAGGACAGTTCAGTTGCGTCACAACGGACGCCGTATGACACACAAGGCGGATTCGGACACGACCCCAACAAAAAAGTTGGGGAACACCCAGAACGATTCGGGGTCGCCGGACGTATTGATACGTGGCCTCACTGCTGTGACAGTTGAGAGCAGCTTAGGCCAAGGCCTATACGCCTGTCCGGCGAATGAGAACGTAGGCTGCCCCCATGCCAAACAAGCGCTCGGGCGGTGGTCTGTCTCCCACGCAGCAGGCCGCCAAGTTCCTCGGTGTCAGTGTCCTCGCGGGAGCCGTGCTGGCCGGCATCGCGCTCCCGGCGGTGGGCGCGCTGGGACTTGCGGCCAAGGGATCGGTCGAGAGCTTCGACGAGCTCCCGGTCAACATGAAGACCCCGCCGCTGAGTCAGCGCACCACGATCCTCGACGCCGACGGCGGCCAGATCGCCACGGTCTACTCGCGCGACCGCACGGTGGTCCCCCTCAAGGACATCTCGCCGTACATGCAGAAGGCGATCGTCGCGATCGAGGACTCGCGCTTCTACCAGCACGGCGCGGTCGACCTGAAGGGCGTCCTGCGCGCCCTCAACAAGAACGCGCAGACCGGCGAGGTCTCCGAGGGCGCCTCCACCCTGACGCAGCAGTACGTGAAGAACGTCTTCGTCGAGGAGGCGGGCAACGACCCGACCAAGGTCGCGCAGGCCACCCAGCAGACCATCGGCCGCAAGATCCGCGAGCTCAAGTACGCGATCCAGGTCGAGGAGGAGCTGGGCAAGAAGAAGATCCTCGAGAACTACCTGAACATCACGTTCTTCGGCCAGCAGGCCTACGGCGTCGAGGCCGCCGCCCAGCGCTACTTCTCCAAGTCCGCCAAGGACCTCACCCTCGAGCAGTCGGCCCTGCTCGCCGGCATCGTCCAGTCGCCCAGCCGGTACGACCCGGTCAACGACGAGACGGAGGCCACCAAGCGCCGCAACACCGTCCTCCAGCGCATGGCGGCCGTCGGCGACATCTCCAGGACGCAGGCCGCCGACGCGATGAAGGCACCGCTCGGCCTGAAGGTCAGCAAGCCCAAGAACGGCTGCATCACGGCGGTCAAGGGCGCGGGCTTCTTCTGTGACTACGTGCGCGAGGTCTTCCTGACCGACCCGGTCTTCGGCAAGACCAAGAAGCAGCGCGCGAAGATCTGGAACCAGGGCGGCCTCACCATCCGCACCACCATGGACCCGCAGGCCCAGAACGCGGCGCAGCGGTCCATCAAGGAGCACGTATACAAGAGCGACGAGGTGGCCACCGCCGTCTCCCTCGTCCAGCCGGGCACCGGCAAGATCCTCGCCATGGGCCAGTCGCGTCCGTACGGCTTCAAGAAGAACGAGACGCAGATCAACCTGTCCGTCGACCAGTCGATGGGCGGCGGCATGGGCTACCAGCCCGGTTCGACGTTCAAGCCGATCGTGGCCGCCGCGGCCCTCGAGGACGGCATGCCGGCGAACAAGGTGTACGCGTCGCCGTACCAGATGGCGTACCCGAGCCCGGTCTCGGCCTGTGACGGCAAGCGGTGGGTGAACGACCCCGGCAACCCGGCCAAGCTGGAGAACGAGAACTCCTCCGAGGTCGGCCCGTACGACATGCGGGAGGCGACCGCCAAGTCGGTAAACACCTACTACGTGCAGATGATCAGCGACATCGGCATCTGCCCGGTGACGACGATGGCGAAGAAGATGGGCGTCGTGCGGGCCGACGGCGACAAGATGCCGCAGGTGCCCTCCATCGCCCTCGGCACCCAGGAGATGTCCCCGCTGACCATGGCGAACGCGTACGCGACCTTCGCCTCGCGGGGCATGCACTGCACGCCGGTCGCCATCGAGTCGGTCAACCGGCGGGTCGGTGACAAGACCTCGTCGCTGGAGGTGCCGAAGTCGACCTGCTCGCGCGCGATGTCGGAGAACACCGCCGACACGATCAACACGCTGCTGAAGGGCGTCGTCGAGGACGGTACGGGTAAGAAGGCCGGCCTCGGCAGCCGCCCCAGTGCCGGTAAGACCGGTACGACGGACGAGCGCTACGCGGCCTGGTTCGTGGGCTACACGCCGAACATGGCCGGCGCGGTCTGGGTCGGCGACCCCGCGCACAAGCGCAAGATGGTCGGCATCACCATCGGCGGCCGGTCGTACGGCAAGGTCTTCGGTGGCGAGGTCCCCGGCCCGATCTGGGGCGACATGATGTCCGGCGCGCTGGAGGGCAAGCCCGTCGAGAACTTCAACACCGTCCACATTCCCGACAGCAAGCCGCGGGACCGCGGTGACGGGGACGACGACGGTGGCGGCCGTGAGGACGGTGGCAACGGCGACGACGACGGCTTCATCGGCGGTCTGGTCGGCGGCAACAACGGCGGAGGCGGCGGCGAGACCTTCCCGACGCCCTCGTTCTCCATCCCGGAGGGCTTCTTCCGGGGCCAGGGCAACGGCGGCGGCAATGGCAACGGCGGCCGGTTCGGCTGATCGGCCTGCGTGCCGGAACGGCCCGTAAGGGACGGCCCCCTCTCACCTACTCGGGTGAGAGGGGGCCGTTTCCGTCCGGGTGAGGGGTCAGCCGGCCAGCAGCTTCTTCACCGCGGCGGCGACGCGGCCGCCCTCGGCCTGCCCGGCCACCTTCGGGTTCACGATCTTCATGACCGCACCCATGGCCCGCGGCCCCTCGGCACCGGCCGCCTTCGCCTCCTCGACCGCCTGGGCGACGATCTCCTGAAGCTGCTCGTCCGACAGCTGCTGCGGCAGGTACGTGGCGAGGACCTCGCCCTCCGCCTTCTCCCGCTCGGCCTGCTCGGCCCGACCGCCCTGGGCGAAGGCGTCGGCCGCCTCGCGCCGCTTCTTCGCCTCCCGGGTGATCACCTTCTGGACCTCGTCGTCGGAGAGCTCGCGCTTCTCCTTGCCCGCGACCTCCTCCTTGGTGATCGCGGCGAGCGTCAGCCGGAGCGTCGAGGAGCGCAGCTCGTCGCGCTCCTTGATCGCAACGTTGAGGTCATCCTGCAGCTTCGACTTGAGCGTGGTCATGGGGTCGATTGTCGCAGGTCCGGGAGGAACGGCGCCCCTCGATTTAGGCGGCCGCGACCGAAGGGCCCGTGCGATCAGGGGATTTCGGACACCGCCCGGCACGGACCACGGCCGCGGTCTGACACGATGGTCGTATGCGCGCGCGATACGGAGTTCCCCTGGGAATCGCGGCGGCTGGCGCCGCCGGTCTGGTGTACGCGGCGGGCTTCGAGGCCCGCTCCTTCCGCCTCCGCCGGGTCACCGTCCCGGTCCTGCCCCCGGAAATGCGCCCTCTGCGCGTGCTCCAGGTCTCCGACATCCACATGGTCGGCGGCCAGCGCAAGAAGCAGCGCTGGCTGCGGTCCCTGGCGGGCCTACGCCCCGACTTCGTGATCAACACGGGCGACAACCTCTCCGACCCGGAGGGCGTCCCGGAGGTCCTGGACGCACTCGGCCCCCTGATGGAGTTCCCCGGCGCGTACGTCTTCGGCTCCAACGACTACTACGGCCCCAAGCTGCGCAACCCCGCCCGCTACCTGCTCGAGAAGGCCCAGGGCCGCCACGGGCTCAACGGCAACGCGCCGGCCGAGGGCGTGGTGCACAACCCGTGGGAGGACCTGCGGGACAGTTTCGACGCGGCGGGCTGGCTCAACCTCACCAACACGCGCGGCGAGCTCAAGCTCGAGGGCGGGTCGGTGGAGCTCACGGGCCTGGACGACCCGCACATCAAGCGGGACCGCTACGCGCAGGTGGCGGGCGGCCCGTCCGACTCGGCCGACTTCTCCATGGGCGTCGTACACGCCCCCTACCTGCGCACGCTGGACGCGTTCACGGCCGACGCCTACCCCCTGATCCTGGCCGGCCACACCCACGGCGGCCAGCTGTGCATCCCCTTCTACGGCGCCCTGGTCACCAACTGCGACCTGGACACGGAGCGGGTGAAGGGCCTGTCCACGCACACGGCGGAGGGCCGTACGTCGTACCTGCACGTGTCGGCGGGCTGCGGGACGAACCGCTACACCCCGGTACGGTTCGCGTGCCCGCCGGAGGCGACGCTGCTGACGCTGGTCGGGCGCGAGGCCGTGGGGAGGTAAGGGGGCGGAGGTTCCGGTTCAGGGGTTCCTGTGCTGGGGCCGGTACCGGGGCCCCAGGTGTAGAGGTCAGGTCCCGGGGCTCCGGTATAGAGGTCAGGTCCCGGCCAGGGGGCCGGTGAAAGGTCCGGCCGGGACCGCGGTCCGGGTGGGGTAACCCGCACAGCCCTGCCCACATCGCACCTTATGTCCGCTTCTGCCAGCGTGGGGGCATGACCGCCCCGATACCCCGGGACATCCCGGACCTCCCAGCGATACCGTCCCCGCCGACACTGAAGCGCGCTCCCGTGCCCGCCACGGCCGTCGTCACCCCGGTCCGCCGCCCCGCGGCCGCGGCCTTCCGCCTGCTGGTCGCCCTCGCGGCGACCGGGGGCGTGGCACTGGAACTGCTCCTCGGCGACCCGTCCCGTGTCCTGAGCTACTTCGTGATCCAGAGCAACCTGCTGTTGGCCCTGGTCATGGTCCTTTCGGCCCGCCGCGCATGGACGGCCGGCCGTCCTCTGCCGGGTGCCGTGCTGGGCGCGACGCTGCTCTACGTCGTGATCGCGGCTCTGGTGCATCACCTGCTCCTGGCGAACGAGGCGAGCCCGTTCTCCCTCACGGGCGAGGCAGCCACGCCGACGGGCTGGCAGGCCCTCTCCCACGGGGTGCTGCACACGGTGACCCCGATCGCGGCGGTACTGGACTGGCTCCTGCTCACGTCCCCCGGCCGCCTGCACCTCCGCCAGGCCAGCACCTGGCTCCTCTACCCGATGGCCTACCTGGCCTTCTGCCTCACCCGGGGCGAGCTGCTCCTCCCGGGCACCCCCGAGCGCTACCTCTACCCCTTCCTGGACGTCGGCCAGGACGGCTTCAAGCGGGTGCTCGGCAACGCGCTCCTCCTGGGCCTCTCGTTCTACGCCCTGGCCGTCCTCCTCGTGGCCCTCGACCACGCCCGCCCGAACCCCATCCGCCACCGCGGCAAAACCGGATTTCGTCTCTAGCCACCGGTGGGCTAAAGTAAACGTCGTCGCCGCGACAGCAGCGACATCGGGGTGTAGCGCAGCTTGGCAGCGCGCTTCGTTCGGGACGAAGAGGTCGTGGGTTCAAATCCCGCCACCCCGACAGCTAAGTAGCAGATCAGAGGGCCCTTACCGACTCGGTAAGGGCCCTCTGGCGTTGCAGCGTGTCTATCTGCGTGACTACCGCTCTGAATCCCGCTTGAAGATGCCGTCCATGACCACCGCGCCGGTCTGGATCACGGGCGGATCCGCTTCCGGTGGACCTCCAGCGTCGAGCGGCTTGCCGACGGCTGAGGAGAAGGCCAGCCCGTGTTCCTCCCAGCTGTCGCCAGCGGCCAGCCGCTCCCAGCCCTGGTCCTCGAACTGCTGCCACAGGACCTCGACGCAACGCGCCGGCAGAGCGAGGGTTCGCCGGGACTTACGGGTTTTGTGCCCCGCCGCGCCGGACCGAGCGCCACACGGCGACGTGCGGAGGCTGGGGGGATCGGCGTCCGGCCTGCCCTTGAGGAAGACGTGGTCCCAGGTCAGCGCCCGCAGCTTCTGCCGTCGCTGCACATGCAGGGGCCTGAGCCTTCGCATGGGTCAACTGGGCCGGCTGAGTTTGGTGACTCGCCTGCGCTTGAATCCGTGCCGCCAGAGGCAGTGGGTAAGCCTGTTGCGGCGCTCGCCAGCACGGCTGCACCAGCGGTGGTCATTGGGGCCCCATTGCCACAGGTCAGAGCCCCGTCCCTTCACTTCTTCGGCTTCTGGCCGTCTTGCAGTCCCTCAAACTCAACCAAAGAGCCGTCCCGCTCGAACCGCAGCGCACGGGGCCGGGGGGCTTCCTGGGCTGCTTCCGGCTCAGGGTGAAGTTCCCCGTAGAGCTGATGGTAAAGATCAACCGCTTCGCGGAGCGAGCATCCTTGTGCCTCACGAATCGCCTTCACTGCGAGGATGGTGCGCCCCTCCAGAATGTTGCGATCTAGACTCTCCGGCAGTTCTGGCACACGTCCTCCCCGGTCCGGCATCGCAGTAGAGCAACCGCGGCTCCTCCGGTCAACTGAGTTGAGTGGTTCCTGAGCTCATTTGTGAACCGTTTGGGAGCCGACGTCGGAACCCGGCTCCCCTGGTCGCTCCCCTTCCTTCCCACCGCGACAGCGAACTCAGGCTTACGTCGCGGCGTCGTTGTCCGACGGGTCTTGCCGCTTCCGTCGCTTCAGCACGCGCGATGTCGCGGGCACGGCAGTCTCAGACCACCAGCGTTGCGCGTGCGGAGCCGCGATCTGCGCAGCCTTCGCGCCGACCAGCAGCGCAGCAGCGATCGCAACCATTCGGAGGTCGCCACGCGTACCGGTGCCACCGGATGCACCCCGGTCAGTGGCACCGACCGGCTCGGCTTCAGCGACGGTCACGTCGTCGTCACGGAACGACTCGGCGTGCTCGGGCGGAGCTGGCGCATTGGTCATGTCGTTCAGCAGGGCCGCGAGAGTCTCATCGCTCCAGGTCGTTGTGGTCCACTGGCGGTAGTAGTGCAGGGACCTGACGTTGCCCCTGTGATGATCCTCTTGGGTGCCGTACCTCTCTCCCTTGTCGGTCAGGGAGTACGCGCCTGGCTCGCCTGTCAGGTAGCCGTACCTGAGCAGCAGCAAGTTCATCTCCCGCCCGGTTTTGCCGATCTCCCGGCCGAGCACAGTTGCCGATTTACCCACCGCTCCCGCACCTCCCCGCTCTGCCGGGCGCAGACAGGCTCCCGGCCCCCCAAAGCAGGGAAAGCTACCCGGTGCCACGGCCTTGTGCAGGGCAATTGCGGCATTCGTTATGCACGGCTCACGTGCGAGGGTGGGCGCAGTTGGTCGCGCGACCAGATGTACACCCTCAATCGGCCGGGTTCTGGACGGCGGCGCCTTCTGCAAGAACCCAACTAACTAAGAGAAGGGCAGCGGATCATGGCGCTCCTGGCCGAATACAGCTGCAAGGCCACACCGGCCCGCCGCGTCGTGGAGGTGTACGACGCTGACGCCTACCTGAGCGACGACGAGGCCATGGCCGCTGCCCGCAGGCAGGTGGTGGCCGGCAACGGCTACCACCTGTACATCCTCAGTCTGCAACCCGACATCGACGTGGAAGTCGCCATCCGTGTCTGGGACACCCCGCCGCCCCCGCCCGCCGACGCGGAAGGCCAGGTGCCCGTGAGCATCGAGTCCGAAACCGGCATCCTCGTCGTCAATCAGCTCGCGTACGGGCCTGCGGGAGAAATGCCCCTGCCGCGCCCCGGCGTCTACGAGGGTCACGCCTGGTGGCAGGGCCGCCGGGCAGCCGCCGACTACTACGACACCACCCTCGACCAGCTCACCGACGACTCCCCGGACGACCAACTCACCGAGGCCTGGC
>NZ_JBEOXI010000189.1:0-16420 GCF_040296465.1 Streptomyces sp. NPDC002130 | reverse complement strand
CCCGCCTGGCCGAGGTGGTCACGCGTCTCGCCCGCCGCACCGGCCGGCCGCCGCCGCGGGAGGCCGGCCGTCACAGGAAGTACGTGCCCGGGTCCATGCCGACCAGGACCCGTCCCTGGACCTCCAGGTTGGCGTCCCGCTGGACCAGGGCGTGCAGCGCGAAGCCCTGGATGTCACGGTGGAACCGCTGCAGGGCGACCTCGCGCCGGATGACCGAGCCGCCGCTCGCCGCGTACAGCACCTCCACGGCCTCCTTGGCGAGCTGCGCCGCGTACGCCGTCCGGCCGCGGACCACGGCCTTCTCCTCGTCGGTGGGCTGTTCGCCGGCGTCGGCCCGGCTCTGCAGCACCTCCAGCCACAGATCCGCCAGGGCCTCGGCGGCGTCGATCTTGTTGGCGGCCGTGGCGACCTGGATCTGCGTGAGCGGGTGCAGCTTCTGGTCGGTCCAGTCGGTGTACGTGATGCCGCGGCCGGGCAGGCGCTCCAGGAACAGCTCGAAGGCGCCGCGCGCGATGCCGGTGAACGCGGCCGCGACGCCGGACAGGACGTACCCGAGCAGGCCGTAGTTGCGGCCGGTGGCGCCGGTGTTCTCGCGGTCGCCGGTCGCGCTGACCATGGCCTCCTCCAGGGAGACCACGCGGTGGGCGGGCACGAACACGTCCTGGGCGGTGGTGGTGCAGCTGCCGGTGGCGGCTCCCGCGCTGACGTGCCAGTCGTCGGTGACCTCCAGCTCGGAGACCGGGACCAGCGCGACGAGTTCCTCGTGACTGCCGTCGGGGCGCTCCACCATCGCGGCGAGCAGGTCCCAGTCGGCGCCCCGGACACCGGAGTTGTAGCCCCACCTGCCGGTGAGGCGGTAACCGCCCTCGACGGGGGTGAGGGTGCCGGTCGGGGCGAAGACGATGGACACCCGGGTGTTGCCGCCCTCGAACACCTCCTTCTGCGCCCGGTCGGGGTAGAGGGAGGCGCACCAGGTGCTGGTGAGCCACACCATGGTCAGCCAGCCGGTGGACGGGCAGCCCCGGGCGACCTCGGCGATGACCTTGAACTGGTCGGCGACGCCGAGGTCGAGCCCGCCGTGGGCGCGGGGCACCGCGGCGCGGAACACCCCGGCCTTGTCCAGCAGCCGGATGTTCTCGTCGGGGATCCAACGCCGTTCCTCCGCGTCCGCGCCGTTCGCGCGCAGCGTGGGGACGGCATCGCGTACGGCGTCCAGCACGGACGCCAGGTCTTGCTGATCGGTCATCGTCTCTCCGTCGTTTCGTCGGGCCATCTGGGGTTTTCCGGCACGGCGGAGCCCCCCTGGCGCACCAGGGGGGCTCCCGGGTGCGCTAGTCGGCGACGAGACCGGTCGCGGCCACCGGGCGGTCGATGGCCATCAGCCAGCGGCCGTCCTCGGTCTTGCGGAGCACGTCGGTGCAGACACCCTCCAGCCGGACCGGCTCACCGTCGGGGCCGGTGGTGTCGATGGCGTACTCGACCCCGATCAGCGCCACGTCACCGGCGACGTACGAGTGGGTGACGCTCGCCTCGAGGGTCGGCTTCGAGGCCAGGAACTCCTTGAAGAAAGCCAGCCGGTCGGCTCCCGTCAGGGGTTCGCCCGAGAAGTTCGACACGGAGTCGTCGAGGTAGAGGCGGTTGAACAGTTCGCCGTCACCCGAGTTGAAGACCTGGATGAAGATCTCGTTCTGGATGTCCGTGTCGGAGGTGAGGTCGGGGCGTTCCGGGTCGAAGGGGACGGTGAAGGACGTGGCTGGCGTGGCCGGCGTTGCTGACATGGGGATGCGGTTCCCTTCCGGGGGGTGGGTGGGTGATGCCTCGGTGGTCATTCCTCGCCCGCTGCCTGCCGTGCGGCACGCAGACCGGACTCGATGGCGCCGTCGATGTAGCCGCTCCAGCCGTTGGCTATGTCGCCGCTGGCGAAGGAGAGTCGCCCGCTGGTGTAGGTGACCTCCGGGTAGAGCGTGGTGAGCTGCCGCGGCTTGCGGAACGCCCAGCCGCCGCGCGCGTAGGGATCGCGGCCCCAGTCGTGCGCCTTGACGTCGATGACGTCCAGGTTCACGCCGAGCTGCTGCACGGCCTTCTTCACCTGGGCGGTGTTCGTCGGGTCGAGCCCGGGAGCGGTGCTGAAGGCGACGTAGAGCATGCCGTCGGAGGTTTCCTTGAACGGCAGCAGCATGGGGATCGCGGAGCCGCCCTCGGCGCCCTGGCCGTAGACCCGGCCGGCTCCCTTGCGGGCGTGGATCCACAGCTTCACCGCATTGGCCACGGCGATGCCCTGGCTCGTCGCGGCGGTGAGCGCCGGGGGCAGGGACGGGCTGAACTTCACCGTGCTCAGGGCGTTGACCGGCATCGCGACGACGACCGCGGTGGCGCTGTAGCGCGTGCCGGAGGTGGTGGTGACGTACACCAGAGACCCGGTGTCGTTCACCGAGGCGACCGGCGAGCTGAGCTTGATCGTCGGCTTGGCCTCGTTGACCATCGCCTGGAGCAGGGCCTTGGTGCCCTTGGCGATGCGCCAGCGCATGGTGTCGTTCCACCCTGCGTTGGTGTGACCGGCCAGGGCCCACCAGTGGGCGAACATGGTGAAGGCACCGGCCGTGCTCGCGCCGCCGGCGTAGACCGCGGTCTGCCCGTTGACGAGGAGTTCCTCCTCGCGCGTGAGGGCGAGCTGGGTCAGGCGGTCGCGCAGCGTCAGCTTGTCCAGGCTCTGCAGCAGGTCGGCCCGGTGCAGGGGCTGGAACGGCTTCTCGAAGTACGTCCGCGTACCGTCGAACATGCGCTCGAAGACGGTGCCCATCCGGCCGAACCCGTCCTCGGGCGTGAACTGCCGCGGGCCGTTCGGCGTCGGCAGCCACGTGGTCGAGATCGGCTCGTCCTCTTCCAACGCCAGCTTGTACCGGGTGAGTTCGGCGCCGAGGTAGGGCTGGGTCGGCTCGACCCAGGTCCCGCCGCGCTCGATCAGCTGGCCGCCGTAGGTGTCCGTCCAGGTGCGGCCGCCGATGCGGTCACGGGCCTCAAGGACGAGCACCCGCTTGCCACGGGCGCGCAGTTCGCGGGCCGCGGTGATGCCGGCGAAACCCGCGCCGATGACGATGACGTCCCAGTCCGCCGCGGCGCCGCGGGTGGCGGCCGAGGCGGCCGGGGCGAGCGTGGTGAGGGCGGGTACCGTGACGGCGGCCGCCCCGGCCGCCTTGAGCAGGGTGCGGCGCGTCGGCCGCCGCCCGCTGATGGGTCCGGTGCTGTGCATGGTGCTGTGTGTCCCCCGTGTACTCGGTGCGGGCCCGCCGTGCGGAACCGGCATCTCACTCATGGGCCAAGGTGCTTTCGGTGCTGCGTGCTCGTGCTGCGTGCCGCGGCGCTCGCGCCGGTCAGCTCGCCTGGCCGTACGGGTCGTCGATGGCGTAGCGCCACACCCCGTCCTCGCCGCGGGTCAGCACGTCCACCCCGACACCGGCCAGGTGGTCGGTGGTGCCGTCGGCGCCGGTGATGTCGATCGTCCAGTCGACGATCATCAGCGCGGTCTCACCGGTCACGAACACCTGCCGGGGCTTGGCCGCCATGCGCGGCCCGGCCTCGAGGAATTCCCGCTGGTACTTCCGGCGTTCGTCACCACTGAGCGGCTTGCCCGGTTCCCATACGGCGACCGCGTCGGCGGTGTAGAACTTCTCGACCGTCTCGTAGTCGCCGGCGTTGACGGCCTCGACGTAGCGTGCGGTGTGGTTTTCCAGTTCCGCGACGAGCTCGGACATGGCGGAAATCGACCTGCCTTCTTGGCTGGAGAGACGTTTGAGGAGAACGTTCAGGAGAAAGGAACGTTCCACGCGGGTGCTGCACGGGCAGTGCGGGTGCTCGTGCATTTCCGGGCCGACACTATTCGGGCGAGTTCAACGTTCCAGCCACGCTGCGGTAATGCCGTGGTCTCCCGGCGGGCGGGGCCGACATGACAGTGCCGCCGGGCGACTGCGTGCGAGTCGCCCGGCGGCAGGTGATCCGGTGAGCGTGGGGCAGGGGCGGCCTCAGGCCTGGCGCACCCGGCCGTCCCAGCGCCAGGCGCCGCGGCGCGGCAGCCCGGGCAGTGCGGCGCGTCCCGTGCACCACAGCAGGGTCTCGGCGGGGGAGTGACCGGTGGGCGCGTCGGGGAAGAGCCGCTCGACCACCGGCGCCGCCAGGGCGTCCGACGGCGTGTACTCCACGCCTACCGCCTGCGCGATGTCCCGTCCGTGGACGACGAGTTCGAGCACGCCCATCGCGGCGAAGCCGGCCGCGTCCGAGTGGCCGTACGGGTGCCAGGCGCGAACCTCCGGCGGGGTGTCGCGGACGGTGCCGGCGAGCAGCGTGCCCGCGATCCGGATGCCCTCCAGGGCGGCCGGCACCGGCGCGTGGCCGTCGATCGAGGAGAACAGGGTGATGTAGCGGTCGGTGGGGCGGGCGATGAGCAGACCCGCGTACCCCACCACCCCGAGCGCGATGTGCGAAAGGGTCTCACGACAGCTCCAGTCCAGATCACCCGCCTTTCCGCGCCAGTCCTGATCTGCTCCCTTTTCCAGTGCCGAGGTCGTGTCCTCGGCCGCCGTACGTACGAGTTCGGGCCATGAAAGAGTCATGCTGGGATGGTCCCACACAGGCCTTTGCGACCACCGTCCGACCATTTCCCGGTCAGTGCCCGGTAATTCTCCGGTAATTGTGCGTCAGATCCCCTCCGGTTTCCGGAGGTACGGCAGTGATGACCGGGCGATGAGTGTGCTCTTACTCATTTCTCCGAGGCCTTCGTTAAGGTTTTGAACTGCCGGGGAGCGTTGGGTTCTCGCGCCTCTCGACCGGCAGTAGGAATCACAATCGAGGAGCCGGAATGGCCACGAACGACGACCTGGCAGCCGTACTGGAAGCCGTGGACAGCATCGTCCCGACCCTGCGCGAGAACGGCCGCGCCGCCGAGGACCGCGGCTGGCTGCTGGACGAGAGCATCGAACTCCTGGAGAAAGCCGGGGTGTTCCGCATGGCCGTGCCGCGCCGGTTCGGCGGGCTCGACCTGCCGCTCGCCGACCAGGCCCGGGTCATCACCGAGATCGGCCGCGGCTGCCCCGCCGCCGCGTGGGTGACGATGGTCTGGGTGACGAGCACATGGACGGCGACGCTCTACCCCGACCGGGCCCAGGAGGAGGTCTTCGCGTCCGGCTCCGTCAAGATCTCCAGCGCGTTCGCGCCGACCGGTGTCGCCGTCCCCACCGAGGGCGGCTACCTCCTCAACGGCACCTGGAAGTTCAACACCGGCTGCAAGGGCGCCGACTGGGACTTCACCGCCGCGATGGTGCGCAACCCGGACGGCACCGAGGGCGAGATCATGGCCCTCGTCCCCATGTCCGACCTCAGAATCGTCGACGACTGGGACGTCTCGGCCGGTGCCGCCACCGGCAGCGCCACCGCGGTCGCCGAGGACGTCTTCGTGCCGGCCCACCACGCCGTGTCCTTCGAGGAGGTCATGGTCAGCGCGACCGGCGACCGCTCCAACATGGGCGCCACCGGCCGCAACTACGGCCTGCTCAGCTTCGTCATGGCCGAGTGCGCCGCCGTGTTCATCGGCATCGCGCGCGGCGCCTACGAACTGTTCCTCGAGCGCCTGCCCGGCCGCGGCATCACCTACACCGACTGGACCGACCAGAAGCTGCACCCGCTCACGCAGATCCAGGTCGCCACGGCCGCCAACAAGATCGACGCCGCCGAGGCCCTGTCGACCCGCTGGCTCACCCTCCTCCAGGAGCGCGCCGACGCCGGCGAGCAGCCCATCGACGCCGAGAAGGCGATCGTGCGCGGCCAGACCGGCTTCGCCGCCCAACTGGCCAAGGAAGCCGTGGAGATCCTCCACAACGCCAGCGGCGGCTCCGTCATCCGGCGCGACGTCCACCTGCAGCGCTTCCACCGCGACATCCAGGGCTTCTCGCTGCACGCGCTGGCCAACGCCGACGTCAACCTCGAACTCCAGGGCCGCGTCCTGGTCGGCCTGGAGCCCGGCACCGTCTTCCTCTGAGCCGACGCCCGGACCCCTCTTCTCACCGCCGGCGCGCCCCCGTGCCGGCTCGCTCAGCACACCACTTCGTACTGGAGGAACTGATTCATGGGTGACAACCACACCTCGGTGTCGGTGCTCGGCCTCGGCCTGATGGGGCAGGCCCTGGCCGCCGCCTTCCTGAAGGCGGGTCACGCCACCACCGTGTGGAACCGCTCGGCCGGCAAGGCCGACGGCCTCGTCAAGGACGGCGCGGTCCTCGCCGCGAACCCCGCCGACGCCGTCGCCGCGAGCGACCTGGTGGTCGTGTGCGTCTCGACCTACGACGTGGTGCACGACGTCATCGGCTCGCTCGGCGACGCCCTGCGCGGCAAGACCGTCGTCAACCTGACCACGGGCTCCTCCGAGCAGGCCCGGCAGACCGCCGAGTGGGCGGAGAAGAACGGCGCCCAGTACCTCGACGGCGCCATCATGATCACCCCGCCCGGCATCGGCGCCGAGACGTCCGTCCTCTTCTACGCGGGCGACCAGGCCGTCTTCGACGCCCACGAGCCCGTGCTGAAGCTCCTCGGCGGCGGCACCACCTACCTCGGCACCGACCACGGCAAGCCCGCCCTGTTCGACGTGTCGCTGCTCGGCCTGATGTGGGGCGCCCTCAACAGCTTCCTGCACGGCGTGGCCATCGTGGAGACCGGCGGCGTCAAGGCGCAGGAGTTCCTGCCGTGGGCCCACATGTGGCTCGACGCCATCAAGATGTTCACGGCCGACTACGCCGCGCAGATCGACGCCGGCGACGAGAAGTTCCCGGCCAACGACGCCACCCTGGAGACGCACCTGGGCGCGCTCAAGCACCTGGTCGAGGAGTCCGAGGCACTCGGCGTCGACACCGAACTGCCCAAGTACTCCGAGGCGCTGATGGAGGGCATCATCGCCCAGGGCCACGCCAAGAACAGCTACGCCAGCGTGGTGAAGGCGTACCGCCGCCCCAACCGGTAGGCGCCGGGCCCGGTATTCGCTTCACCCCCTGACGAAGGGGCCGGTTCCGAATCCCCCGTCGGAACCGGCCCCTTCTCCATGCCCCGAAACTCCGGCGCCCCGAAAATCCGGCGACGCGGTCGTTTTCTTCCGTCGATTCCTTGCGCTTTTCCGTCCCGCAATTCCCGCTCTTCGCGAAAGGTGTGTTCCATGACCGAGAACGGCGACAGCACGACCCCTCGCGCCCACGGACGCGTCACCAGAAGAACCGTCCTCAAGGCGGCGGGCGCCACCGCGCTCGCCGCCGGTGCCGCCACCGCGACGGCGTCCTCCGCCGCCGCGGCGGACGACAAGCCCTACGACGCCATCGTGGTCGGCGCCGGATACGCGGGCGGCACCGTCGCCCGCGAGCTGGGCGCCCGCGGCATGAAGGTCCTGGTCCTGGAGGCCCGCGGCCGGATCGGCGGCCGCATCGAACCCGGCACGCTGGCCGGGCAGCACATCGAACTGGGCGGCGGCTGGTTCGGCCCCGGCCAGGACCTGGTGGCCCGCGAACTGAAGCGCTACTCGCTCACCACCACCGAGGACGTGCACGCCACCCGCATGGTGATGCCCGGCCCGAACGGCTACGCCAGCCACTCCCCGCAGGAGGCCGGCGCCCGCCTCAACAGCCTCTTCGCGGACTTCTACGCCGGCTCCGAGCAGTACTTCGAGCGGCCCTACGAGCCGCTGCACCGCAAGGACCTGCTGGCGTCCGTGGACCGCCTCTCGCTGGCCGACCGCATCGCCCAGCTCCAGCTGACCGGCGTCGACCACGACTGGGTGAGCGGCGCCACCTCGGTGTTCGCCGGCGGCAACAAGACCGGCTCCCTCACCGGCCTCGCCCAGTGGTACCAGCTCGCCGGCGGCACCTACGACAGGTTCCTCTCGGTGATGAGCGAGCTGCCCGAGGGCGGCATGATCTCCATCCTGGAGCGGATGCTGCGCGAGTCCGGCGCGACCGTCAGCCTCAACTCGCCGGTGACGGCGATCCGCGAGCGCGGCGGCCTCACCCACGTGGAGGTCCGCGGCGGCCGGGTGTACCAGGCCCCGGTCGTCGTGCTCGCCACGCCCGTCAACATGTGGTCCACGCTCACCTTCGAGCCGGGCCTGCCCGAGGTGTACACCGACGCCGCCCGCGAGGGCCTCGGCGTCCCGCACGCCACCAAGCTGTGGCTGCGGGTGAAGGGCACCTCCGAGGCGGTCTCGGCCCAGGCCCCGGAGGGCGCCCCCATCCTGCTGCTCATCCCGCAGAAGCAGCTGCCCGACGGCCGCATCTTCGTGGCCTTCACCGGCCCCGCCCTCGACGTGTCCGACCCGCAGGCGGTGCGTGCCGCCGTGCGCGGGCTGCTGCCGGAGGCCAGGGTCGTCGAGTACCGGGCGAAGGAATGGCACAAGGACCCGTACGCGCGCGGCGGCTGGGGCCTGCGCCGGCCGGGACAGCTCCTGCGTCAGCTGCCGGACATCCAGCAGCCGTTCGGACGCATCGTCTTCGCGGGCGGTGACATAGCGAGCGGCTGGAACGGCGCCTTCGTCGAAGGCGCCCTGGAGTCCGGCTTCCGTGCCGCGGAACAGGCCGCGACCCTCGCCGGCTGACCGACGGCAGCGCCATGACCGGGCGGTGGGAAACGGGGAGTGCGGTCCCCGTCAACCGTCCGGTCATGGCGCCTTCTCCTTTTCGCCTCCCCTTTCGCCCGCACCGAATTACCGAAGCGAGGCCGGACACTGAGAAGCGGGAGAGATACCCCTGCCTACGATCGGGCCGAACATTCCCCCACTCAGCAGTCTTGCGGTAATTCGGCCGAAAGGGCAGTCGAGCGCGATGACGAATCAGCACCAGTCCGAATCGATCGGGACGCGCCGTGCACGGAGCGAGAAAATCGCCGTCGTCGGCCTTTCCTGCCGTCTGCCCGGAGCCGGGAATCCCGAGGCCTTCTGGGAGCTGCTGAGCACCGGCCGCTCCGCCATCACCCCGGCCCCGGCGGACCGTTGGCAGCCCGCCACCGGCGAGGCCGCGCCCGCCGGTACGGAACCCGGTCTGCGCCACGGAGGCTTCCTCGAACGCGTCGACACCTTCGACGCCGGCTTCTTCGGCATCGCCCCGCGCGAGGCCCGCGTCATGGACCCGCAGCAGCGCCTCGTCCTCGAACTGGCCTGGGAGGCACTGGAGAACGCCGGGATCGTCCCGGCCACCCTGCGCGGCAGCCGCACCGCCGTCTTCGTCGGCACCCTGCGCGACGACTACGCCGCCCTGCTCTACCGGCACGGCGCCCGGGCCGTCACCCAGCACACCATGACCGGCGTCAACCGCGGCGTGATCGCCAACCGCGTCTCCTACCACCTCGGGCTGCGCGGCCCCAGCCTCACCGTCGACTCGGCCCAGTCGTCCTCGCTGGTCGCCGTGCACCTGGCGTGCGAGTCGCTGCGCACCGGCGAGTCCGACGCGGCCATCGTCGCCGGGGTCAACCTCAACATCCTCGCCGAGGCCGCGGTCGCCGGGGAGCGCTTCGGCGGCCTCTCTCCCGACGGCACCACCTACACCTTCGACGCCCGCGCCAACGGCTTCGTACGCGGCGAGGGCGGCGGCGCCGTCGTCCTCAAGCCGCTGTCCCGGGCCCTCGCCGACGGCGACGACGTCCTCGGGGTCATCCACGCCAGCGCCGTCAACAACGACGGCGCCACCCCCGGACTGACCGTGCCCGGCCAGGAGACCCAGGAACGGGTCCTGCGCGAGGCGTACGAGCGCAGCGGCCTCGACCCCGACGCCGTCCAGTACGTCGAACTGCACGGCACCGGCACGCCGGTCGGCGATCCCGTCGAGGCCGCCGCACTCGGCGCGGTGCTGGGCGCGTCCCGCTCCGGCGCCGGACCGCTGCGGGTCGGGTCCGCGAAGACCAACGTGGGCCACCTGGAGGGCGCCGCCGGCATCGTCGGCCTGATCAAGACCCTGCTGGCACTGCGCCACCGCCGGCTGCCCGCCAGTCTCAACTTCGACACCCCGAACCCGGCGATCCCGCTGGCGGACCTCGGCCTGGAGGTGCAGCGCGAGACGGGTGACTGGCCCGACCCCAACCGGGCGCTGATCGCCGGGGTCTCCTCGTTCGGCATGGGCGGCACCAACGCCCACGTGGTGCTGGGCGAGGGACCGGACACACCGTCACCGGCCGAGGCTCCCGACACCGGCGGCGTCCTGCTGCCCTGGGTCGTCTCCGGCCGTGACGCCGCCGCCCTCGCCGCGCAGGCCGACCGGCTGCGCGCCGCAGTGACCGCCGTGCCCGAGCCCCGCCCCGAGGACGTCGGCCGCTCCCTGGCCACCACCCGCACCGTCTTCGACCACCGCGCCGTCGTCCTCGCCGACGACCACGCCGGCATGGTCGCGGGCCTGACCGCCCTGGCCGGGGGCCGCGCCGCCGCGCCGGTCGTCACGGGCGCCGTCCGCCCGGGCGGGACGGCCTTCCTGTTCACCGGGCAGGGCGCCCAGCGCACCGGCATGGGCCGCGAACTGCGGGACACCTTCCCGGTGTTCCGCGCCGCCTTCGACGAAGTGTGCCGGGCCTTCGCCCCGCTGCTCGACCGGCCCCTCGCCGAGGTCGTGGATTCCGGGACCGGCCTGCACGACACCGCCTGGACCCAGCCCGCGCTGTTCGCCGTCGAGGTCGCCCTGTACCGCCTCGTCACCTCCTGGGGCGTCACCCCGGGCCACGTGGCCGGGCACTCCATCGGGGAGATCGCCGCCGCCCACGTCGCGGGCGTGCTGTCCCTCGACGACGCCGCCCGGCTCGTCGCGGCCCGGGGCCGCCTGATGCAGGAACTGCCGGCCGGCGGCGCCATGGTCGCCGTCGCGGCCGCCGAGGACGAGGTGCTGCCCCTGCTCGCCGCGCAGGACGGGCCGGTGGCCGTCGCCGCCGTCAACGGGCCGCGCGCGGTCGTGCTGTCCGGCGCGCTCGACAGCGTCACGGCCGTCGCGGAGCAGCTCGCCGCGCAGGGCCGCAAGACCCGCCGTCTCACGGTCAGCCACGCCTTCCACTCGCCGCTCATGGACCCGATGCTGGAGCCGTTCCGCGCCGTCGTGGAGGAACTGACCTTCCACGAGCCGCGGATCCCGGCCGTGTCCACGGTCACCGGCGCCGCCGTCGCACCGGGCCGGTGGACCTCGCCCGCCTACTGGGTCGAGCAGGTGCGCCGCCCGGTCCGCTTCCTCGACGCCGTACGCACCCTGGAGGAGCTGGGCGCCGCCACCCTGCTGGAACTGGGCCCCGACGGCGTCCTGACCGCGCTGGCCGCCGCGAGCGCCGACGACACCGGGAGCACCGCGCCCGTCGCCACGCTCCGCGCGGGGCGCGCGGAGGTCCGCTCCCTGCTCACCGGCGTCGCGGCCGCGTTCGTCCGCGGCACGCCCGTCGACTGGGCGGCCGTGCACGCCGGGTTCCCGGGCCGCCGCGTCCCGCTCCCCACCTACGCCTTCCAGCGCGAGCGTCACTGGATCGACGGCCCGGCCGCCCCCGCCGCACAGGCACCGGCGCTGCCCGAAGCAGCGACCGGCACACCCCTGGCTGCCCAGGCCCCCGACGGCACCGCGCCCCCGTCCGCCCCGGCTCCCGACGGCATCGCGCCCCCGTCCGCCCCGGCCCCCGACGCCACCGCCCTCGTGCTGGAGCGGGTCGCAGCCGTGCTGGAGCACACCGACATCCGGCGCGTCGACCCGCACGCCGCGTTCAAGGACCTCGGCTTCGACTCCCTGATGACGGTCGAGCTGCGCAACCAGCTCGCCACCGCCACCGGCCTCAAGCTGCCCAGCGGCCTGCTGTTCGACCACCCCACCCCGGCCGCCCTCATCGCCCACCTCACCACCCTCCTCACCGGCCCGGACACCGCCGAAGCCACCGAGGACCGTCCGACCGGCACCTCCGACCCGGCGCACGAACCCATCGCCATCGTCGGCATGGCCTGCCGCTACCCCGGCGGCGTCACCTCGCCCGAGGAGCTGTGGCACCTGGTCGCCGACGGCCGGGACGCCATATCCGGCTTCCCGGGCGACCGGGGCTGGGACGCGGACCTCTACGACGCCGACCCCACGCACGGCGGTCACAGCACCGTCCGCGAGGGCGGCTTCCTGCACGACGCCGCCCTCTTCGACAACGAGTTCTTCGGGATCTCGCCCCGCGAGGCCCTCGCCATGGACCCGCAGCAGCGCCTCCTCCTGGAGACCGCCTGGGAGGCCGTCGAACGGGCCGGCCTGGACGCCGCCGCCCTCAAGGGCACCCGCACCGGCGTGTTCGTGGGCGCCACCACCCTCGACTACGGGCCCCGGATGCACGAGGCCCCGGACACCGTCGAGGGGCACCTCCTCACCGGCACCACCCCGAGCGTCATGTCCGGCCGCATCGCCTACCAGCTCGGGCTCCTCGGCCCGGCCGTCACCGTCGACACGGCCTGCTCCTCCTCGCTGGTCGCCCTGCACATGGCGGTGCGCTCGCTGCGCACGGGTGAGACCAATCTGGCCATCGCGGGCGGCGCGACCGTCATGTCGTCGCCCGGCATGTTCGTGGAGTTCTCCCGCCAGCGTGGCCTGGCCGCAGACGGACGCTCCAAGTCCTTCGCCGCGTCCGCCGACGGCACCTCCTGGGCCGAGGGCGTCGGCCTCCTGGTCGTGGAGCGCCTGTCGGACGCGATCCGCAACGGACACCGGGTGCTGGCCGTCGTACGGGGCAGCGCCATCAACCAGGACGGCACCGGCAACGGCCTGACCGCCCCGGTCGGCCCCTCCCAGCAGCGCGTCATCCGCGACGCCCTGTCCGACGCCCGTCTGACGCCTGCCGAGGTGGACGCGGTGGAGGCGCACGGTACGGGGACGCGGCTGGGTGACCCGATCGAGGCGCAGGCGTTGCTGGCGACGTACGGCCAGGACCGGGAACAGCCGTTGTTCCTGGGTTCGTTGAAGTCGAACATCGGTCATGCGCAGGCGGCGGCCGGTGTCGGTGGTGTCATCAAGATGGTGCAGGCGATGCGGCACGGTGTGCTGCCGCGGACGCTGCACGTGGACGAGCCGTCGCCGTTCGTGGAGTGGGACACCGGCTCGGTCGAGCTGCTGAGCGAGCAGCGCGAGTGGACCGCCAGGGACGGCGTGCCGCGTCGCGCGGGCGTCTCCTCCTTCGGCATCAGCGGGACCAACGCACACGTGGTGGTCGAGGAGTTCGCGCCCGCGGCGGTCGCCGCCGAGCGGCCCGAGCTGCCGGGGCCCGTTCCGTTCGTGCTGTCCGCGCGGGACGAGGCCGCGCTGCGCGGCCAGGCACGGCGTCTGCACGACCACCTCGACCGCCACCCCGAGGATGCTCTCGCGGACCTCGGCTGGTCCCTCGGCACCCGGCGGGCCCGGCACAACCGCGGAGCCGTGGTGGTCGCCCGGGACCACGCCGAACTGCTCGACGGCCTCGCAGCGCTGAGCCGCGGTGAGACCACACCCGCGGCGCAGCGCACCCCCGCGCCCACGCGCGGAAAGACCGCCTTCCTGCTGACCGGACAGGGCGCTCAGCGCCTCGGCATGGGCCGCGAACTGTACGAGACATCCCCGGTGTTCGCGGCGGCCCTCGACGAGGTGTGCGCCCACCTGGACCCCGAACTCATGCGTCCGCTGAAGTCGGTGCTCTTCGCCGCCGAGGACAGCGCGGACGCCGCGCTGCTCGACCAGACGGCGTTCACCCAGACCGCGCTGTTCGCCCTGGAGACCGCGCTGTTCCGCCTCGCCGAACACCACGGCCTAACCCCGGACTTCCTGCTCGGCCACTCGATCGGCGAGGTCACCGCCGCCCACCTCGCGGGCGTCCTCGACCTGCCCGACGCCTGCGTCCTCGTGGCCGAACGCGGCCGGCTGATGCAGGCCGCCCGGGAGGGCGGCGCCATGGCGGCCGTCGAAGCCACCGAGGCCGCGGTCCGCGCCGCGCTCGCCCCCTACGGCGACCGGATCGCGGTCGCCGGGGTCAACGGGCCGCGTGCCACGGTCATCTCGGGCGACGCCCTCGCCGTGGACGAACTCACCGCCCGGTTCAAGAAGGGGGGCGCCCGGGTCAAGCGCCTCCCCGTCAGCCACGCCTTCCACTCGCCGCACATGGACGAGATCCTGGAAGAGTTCCGCGCGATCGCCGAGGACCTCACCTTCCACGCGCCGCGCATCCCGATCGTCTCCAACGTCACCGGCGCACTGGCCACGGCCGAGGACCTCGCCTCGCCCGACTACTGGGCGCGCCACATCCGCGAAGCCGTCCGCTTCCTCGACGGCGTACGCCTGCTGGAGGCGGCGGGCGTCACCGAGTGGGTGGAACTCGGCCCCGACGGTGTGCTGAGCGCCCTGGTCGCCGAGTCCCTGGAGCAGAGGTCCGGGGTCGTGGCGCCGGTCCTGCGCCGGGGCCGTCCCGAGCCGGAGGTGTTCGCGACCGCCCTCGGGCTGCTCGCCGCGCGCGGCACCGACATCCGCTGGGACACCGTCTTCCCCGGCGCACACGGCACCGACCTGCCGCTGTACGCGTTCCAGCGGCAGCGCTACTGGCTCGACGCGCCCACCACCGTCACGGACGCCGCGGGCTTCGGGCTCGTGGCGGCCGACCATCCGCTGCTCGGCGCCGCCGTCCCGCTGGCCGACCGCGACGAACACGTCCTCACCGGCCGGCTGGCACGCGGCACGCACCCCTGGCTGACCGAGCACACCGTCGCCGGCACCGTGCTCGTGCCCGGCACCGGACTGCTCGAACTCGCACTACGGGCGGGTGAACAGCTCGGCGCCGCAACCGTCGAGGAACTCACCCTCGCCGCCCCCCTCGTACTGCCCGAACGCGGCGGCGTGCACCTCCAGGTGTCCGTCGGCGCCGAGGACACCGACGCGACCCGCCCGGTGCGCATCCACGCCCGGCCCCACGGCGACCCCGGCCACGACGGGACCTGGACCCTGCACGCGTACGGCACTCTGAGCGCCGCGAGCGACACGGCCGGCGGATCGCTCACGGTCTGGCCTCCCGCGGGAGCCCGGGAGATCGACCTCACCGGCGCCTACCAGCGTCTCGCCGCGCAGGGCTACGGATACGGGCCCGCGTTCCGCAACCTGCGCCGGCTCTGGACGGCCGGTGACGACCTCTGCGCCGAGGTCGCCCTCGACGACGACAGGCGCGGCGAGGCACGCCGGTTCACCCTCCACCCGGCCCTGCTCGACGCCGCCCTGCACCCGCTGCTTCCCGGGGTCGCCGGGGACGGAGGCCGGTCGCTGCTGCCGTTCTCCTGGGCCGGAGTGAGCACGACCGCCGCGGGCGCGTCCGTGCTGCGGGTCCGGCTCGCCGGAGCAGCGGCGCCCGAGGCCGCGAACGGCGGCTCCACGACCGTCGCGCTCACGGTGGCCGACGGTTCGGGCGCACCGGTCGCCGAGGTGGCGGAGCTGACTCTGCGCCCGCTGTCCGCCGAGTCGCTGCGCGCAGCTGACGCCGGATCCGCCGACGGCCTGCTCAGGGTCGAGTGGAGCAGGCCTGCCGCCGCGGACGCCACGGCCGACCTCACCACCTGGGCGGTCCTCGGATCCGCGCCGGACCTCGGCCTGCCGGACGGCACGGTCCGCTCCTACGCCGACCTCGGAGAGCTCGCACGGGCCGTCGACACGGGCACGCCCGCGCCCGCGGTCGTCCTCGCTCCCCACTTCTTTGCACCGGCCGGCGAGACACTGCCGGACAGCGCGCGGGAGGCGGCCCGCCAGGCGCTCGTCCAAGTGCAGGAATGGCTCGCCGACGACCGTTTCGCGGACTCCCGTCTCGTGGTCACCACCCGGGGCGCCGTGGCCACCGCGGCCGACGAGGACGTCACCGACCTGGCCCACGCCCCGCTGTGGGGCCTGCTGCGCACGGCACAGTCGGAGAGCCCCGGACGCCTCCAGCTCCTGGACCTCGACGCCACGGACGCGGCCGCCCTCACGGCCGCTGTCGCCTCGGGTGAGGCGCAGGTGGCGGTGCGGTCGGGTGAGTTGGTGGTGCCGAGGTTGCGTCGGGCGGTGCCGGGTGGCGGTGGTGATGTCGCCTGGGGTGAGGGTCCGGTGCTGGTGACGGGTGGTACGGGTGGTCTGGGTGCTGTTGCGGCCCGGCATCTGGTCCAGGTGCATGGGGTGCGTTCGCTGGTGTTGGTGAGCCGGCGTGGTGAGGCGGCGCCCGGTGCGGGCCAGTTGCGGTCGGAGCTGGAGGCGCTGGGTGCTTCGGTGACGGTGGCGGCGTGTGATGTGACCGACCGGTCGGCGCTGGCCGAACTGCTCGCCGGGGTCGGTGAGTTGTCGGGCGTGGTGCACACGGCGGGTGTGCTGGATGACGTGACGGTGGAGGGTCTGACGCCCGAGCGGTTGCATGCGGTGTTGCGTCCGAAGGTGGACGCGGCGTG
>NZ_JBEOXI010000188.1:0-16499 GCF_040296465.1 Streptomyces sp. NPDC002130 | reverse complement strand
GACTACCAGGTCCACCCCGGCTCCGTGGCCGTCCTCGCCCTCGACGAGGCCGACCGCGTGCTGGTCCTGCGCCAGTACCGCCACCCCGTGCGCCACAAGCTGTGGGAGATCCCGGCCGGGCTGCTCGACGTCCCCGGCGAGAACCCGCTGCACGCGGCGCAGCGCGAGCTGTACGAGGAGGCGCACGTCAAGGCGGAGGACTGGCGGGTGCTGACCGACGTCTACACCACGCCCGGCGGCTGCGACGAGGCCGTCCGGATCTTCCTCGCGCGGGACCTTTCCGAGGCCGAGGGCGAGCGCTTCGCCGTCGCGGAGGAAGAGGCCGACATGGAACTGGACCGGGTGCCGGTCGAGGACCTCGTGCGGGGTGTGCTGGCCGGTGAGCTCCACAACAACTGCCTCGTCGTGGGCGTCCTGTCCCTCGTCGCCGCGCGGAGCGGTGACGGGCTGGACGCACTGCGCCCGGCCCAGGCGCCCTGGCCGGCCCGCCCGTTCGAGGCGTAGCGCTCCGCTGGGGGTGCCGTGAGGGTGGGTGCCGCTGAGGTCGTCGGTTGGGTGCTGCGGCGTCGCGGCTTGTCGCGCAGTTCCTCGCGCCCCTTTCAGGGGCGACTCCGATGGTGGCGGTCCTACGATCTGCTGATCCGATCGGGGGAAGTGGCCGTCCGCCCGCCGTGCTCCACCCGGAACGTTGCAGAGCGTGAACTAGGCTCTGGGGCACGCCCGAACCGGAGTCCCGGCGGGCTTGCGTGTGCGGTGGGACGGGAGTGTGGCCCGTGACGGATCAGGTCGTGGAGACAGGCGACGTGCGGCCGGCCGGGCCCGCTGCGGGGACGAGCGAGTTCCTCGGCCGCACACGGGAGTTGAAGGAACTGCGCGCCGACATCGAGCGCGCCGGACTGGACACCCTGGCAGGCCGCAAGGCACCCCGCGCACGCGTGCTGCTCATCGCCGGCCGGCCCGGCTCGGGCCGCACCGCACTCGCCGAGGAACTCGTCCGGCAGGTTGCGGACCGTTACCCCGACGGGGTGCTGCGGGCGAGCCTGACCGAGCCCGGCGGCACCCCGGTCCCCGTCGGCCGTGCCGCCCGTGACCTCCTCACCGCCCTGGACACACCGGCGCCGGCCGGGGCCTGCGAGGACGACCTCACCGAGGCCCTGCGCACCGCCCTGGCCGACCGCCGGGTGCTGCTCCTGCTGGACGACGCGGCCGACGCCGAGCAGGTCGACGCCCTGCTGCCCGACACCCCCGACTGCCTCGTCGTCGCGGTCTCCGAGGGCCCGCTGACCGGCATCTCCGACGTCCGCCCCTGCACCCTCGGCGGCCTGGACGCCAAGTCCGGAGTGGAACTGCTGACCCGGCACACCGGGTCGGTTCGCATCACTGTCGACCCCCGGGCCGCCGAGGGCCTCGCCGAGGAGTGCCAGGGGCAGCCGGCCGCGCTGATGCTGGCGGGCGGCTGGCTCGCGGCCCGCCCCAAGGCCGCCGTCTCCGACCTGGCCAAGCAGCTGCGCGCCGACGACTCCGAGGGCACCGCCCTGACCCGGGTCTTCCGGCTCGCCCATGCCGCCCTGCCGGCGACCGCCGCCCGGATGCTGCGCCTGCTCGCCCTCGCCCCGGCCGGCCTCGTCGACCCGCAGACCGCGTCCGCGCTCGTCGGCTGCTCCGTCGACAGCGCCCGCACCACCCTCGACGACTTCGTCGCCCTGGGCTTCCTGCACGCGGTGGACTCCCCGCTGCCGCAGTACGAGGTGCCCGGCTGTCTGCACCCGCAGCTGCGGATCCTCGCCGAGCACCACGAACGCCCCGCCGATCTCCAGCTGGCCCGCGCCCGCATGCTGGAACGCACCGTCCGGCTGCTCCAGGCCTGCCGGGCGATCACCGAGACCGACAGCCCGCAGGCCCGCCAGAAGCTCCTCGACATGCCACGCGCCCTGCGCTTCCCCACTCCGCGGGCGGCCGCCGACTGGCTGCGCCTGACCCGGCCCGCCCTGCTGGCCTCGGCCCGGCTCGCGGTCGCCGACGGGGAGCTGGACACCCTGGCCCGACGGCTGATGTCCCAGCTGGTCCGGGCGATGGCGGCGCACATCGGCACCCGGGCGGCCGCGCCCGACCTCTACGACATCCACGGCATGGTCCTCGACGTCGCCGAGCGCCGGAATCTGCCCCGCGAGCGGGCCGCCGCCCTGCTGAACCTCGGCGACCTGGACGCCCGCACCGGCCGCACGGCCGACGCCCTGACGCGCTACCGGGCCGCGCTGGACGCCGGGCGCGAGGTGAACGACCCGTACGCGACCGGCCGCGCGATGGAATCCGTAGGCGGCGCGCATCTGGAGCTCGGCGACTTCGACCGGGCCGCCGACTGGTTCGGCCGTGCCCTGGTCGAGCGGCTCGCCCGGGGCGAGCGCGCCGAGGCCGCCCGGCTCTACGGGCGCATCGCCGCCGCCCACACGTTGGCGGGCCGCTACGGCGATGCCCTGCGGAACTGGCGCGCGGCGATCGCCGGCCACCGCAAGAACGGCGATGTGGCCGCCCAGGCCCGGGCCCTGAGCGAGCTGGCACGGGTCCAGGAGTACGCGGGCCGCCCCGACGAGGCGCTGCGCACCTGCCGGGAGGCCGTGGAGTGGGCGCGGCGCGCCGAGGACCCGCGGCTGCAGGCGGCCCTGCACCTGCGGGTCGCCGACACCCTCGAAAACCTGGGTGATCCCGCGTCGGCGGGGCTGCACCGGGGTGCCGCCGAGCGGATTCTCGGCGACTCAAACCTTCAAAATGACCCTGACGCCTGCGAAATCCGTACCGCATCAGCTGAAGATTGATGCAATGAAAGGCTGGACAGCGAGAACACCTTCATTAGACTGGCTCTGCCGCACGTTCTCCTGCGGTCTCTCCCGGTGTGCCCGTGCGTGCCCGGGTATGTCTAAGTAAGACCCCCCATACCCTCTGAGCCAAGGACCGTGATCGACGTGAAGGTCGGCATCCCCCGCGAGGTCAAGAACAACGAGTTCCGGGTGGCCATCACCCCCGCCGGCGTGCACGAGCTGGTGCGCCACGGCCACCAGGTCGTCATCGAACGCGACGCCGGCGTCGGCTCCTCGATCACGAACGAGGAGTACGTCGCCGCCGGTGCGCAGATCCTGGGCACCGGCGACGAGGTGTGGGCCGCCGCCGACCTGCTGCTGAAGGTCAAGGAGCCCATCGCCGAGGAGTACCACCGCCTCCGCAAGGACCAGACGCTCTTCACCTACCTGCACCTGGCCGCCTCCAAGGAGTGCACGGACGCCCTGCTGGAGTCCGGCACCACGGCCATCGCCTACGAGACCGTCGAGCTGCCGAGCCGCGCGCTGCCGCTGCTCGCCCCGATGTCCGAGGTCGCGGGCCGGCTCGCCCCGCAGGTCGGCGCCTACCACCTGATGCGCGCCAACGGCGGCCGCGGCGTCCTGCCCGGCGGAGTCCCCGGCGTGCTGGCCGGCCGCGCCGTCGTGATCGGCGGCGGCGTCTCCGGCTGGAACGCCGCGCAGATCGCCATCGGCATGGGCTTCCACGTGACCCTGCTCGACAAGGACATCAACAAGCTCCGCGAGGCCGACAAGGTCTTCGGCACGAAGATCCAGACCGTCGTCTCCAACGCCTTCGAGCTGGAGAAGGCCTGCCTGGAGGCCGACCTCGTCATCGGCGCGGTGCTGATCCCCGGCGCCAAGGCCCCGAAGCTGGTCACCAACGAGCTCGTCTCGCGCATGAAGCCCGGAAGTGTCCTTGTCGACATCGCGATCGACCAGGGCGGCTGCTTCGAGGACTCCCGCCCGACCACCCACGCCGAGCCGGCCTTCCGGGTCCACAACTCGGTCTTCTACTGCGTCGCCAACATGCCCGGTGCGGTGCCCAACACCTCCACCTACGCGCTGACCAACGCCACGCTGCCCTACATCGTCGAGCTGGCCAACCACGGCTGGGCGGACGCGCTGCGCCGCGACCCGGCGCTCGCCAAGGGCCTCAACACCCATGACGGCAAGGTCGTTTACCGCGAGGTCGCCGAGGCGCACGGCGTGGAGCACGTGGAGCTGTCCTCGCTGCTCGGCTGAGCCGCGCGCCGACACCCGGCAGCCGGTAAGTCGGCTAAGTAACCAACCGGCAAAGGCGATACGTCAACACCCGTCGTCAACGCCGTGCACCCGGCCGGACCTTGCCCGACAAGGTCCGGCCGGATGTGTGTATGGTCACTTCGCGATTCTCGAGCAACTCGCCTCGAACGTAACCCTTCAACCGATTCGCACACCGGTGAAACCTGCCGTGCGACGGCCGTACGCCCTTGACAGCGGGATGTTTCATTGCCGACACATCGGGCCGGGTCCGGCGGATTGTGTTGCTGCGGACGCCCGACACGCCATAGAGTCGCCAGCTGTCGGCATGGTGCCACGCTGACCTGTCTAGAAGTTTCCTGGTCACCAAGGAGGTAAGACGACTTGTGAATGAGTCGACATTTACTCCCGGGGGTGGCCAACCAGGAATGCCTGCACGGGACCAGGAGCCCGCGGGGTTCGCGGCTGTCGGCTCCGTCGCTGTGCGCACCTTCGCAGCCCACCAGAGTCAGCAGGCGACTCACACAGCACACCAGAAGATGGATGGCCATCACGTGAACGCCATGGCCGGCGACGGAAGTGGCGCGCCCCACAACCACTTCGCCGACTACGACGAACTGCCCGAGGGGCACTTCTACGACCCCGACGCGGAGTACGAGCCCGACCCCGAGTACGCGGCCACTCTCGCGCCCGACGCGGCCAGACAGCGCCGGGAGCGTGTCGGCCCGACCGGTCGTCCGCTGCCGTACTTCCCGATCCCGGGTCCGCTGCCCGAGCACGGTCCCGCGAAGATCATCGCGATGTGCAACCAGAAGGGCGGCGTCGGCAAGACCACGTCGACCATCAACCTGGGTGCCGCGCTCGCGGAGTACGGACGCCGGGTCCTGCTCGTGGACTTCGACCCGCAGGGCGCGCTGTCGGTCGGACTCGGTGTCAACCCGATGGAACTCGACCTCACCGTCTACAACCTGCTCATGGAGCGGGGTATGGCGGCCGACGAGGTGCTGCTGAAGACGGCGGTCCCCAACATGGACCTGCTGCCGAGCAACATCGACCTGTCGGCGGCCGAGGTCCAGCTGGTCTCCGAGGTCGCCCGCGAATCGACGCTGCAGCGCGCCCTGAAGCCGCTGCTGCCCGACTACGACTTCATCGTCATCGACTGCCAGCCCTCGCTCGGCCTGCTCACGGTGAACGCCCTGACGGCCGCGCACAAGGTGATAGTGCCGCTGGAGTGCGAGTTCTTCGCGCTGCGCGGTGTGGCCCTGCTGACGGAGACCATCGAGAAGGTCCAGGAGCGGCTCAACCCCGAGCTGGAGCTCGACGGCATCCTCGCCACCATGTACGACTCGCGCACGGTGCACAGCCGTGAGGTGCTCGCGCGGGTGGTCGAGGCTTTCGACGACCACGTCTACCACACGGTCATCGGGCGCACGGTCCGCTTCCCGGAGACCACGGTCGCCGGTGAGCCGATCACCACGTACGCCTCCAACTCCGTCGGCGCCGCCGCCTACCGCCAGCTCGCCAGGGAGGTGCTCGCCCGGTGTCACGCCGAGTGAGTCTGCCGGGGGCCGACGAACTCTTCCGTACGACAGGGGGGATGGCGCTTCAGTCGTCCCAGCCCAGGCGTCAGGCCAACGGCGACGCCCGGGTGCCCGCTCCGGCGGGGGAGGGCGACGCGGCGGCCGCCGCTGCGGAGGACGCGCCGCAGGCGGTGCCCGCGCAGGGCGGTGACGGCGAGGGTCCGGAGCATGTCGCGGCGGACGCGGAGCCGGCCGAGGCCGGGGAGGGTCACAGTCGTTCCGCGGCCGCCGAGCGCTCCGGCACCGCCCGTCGGCAGGCGGCGCAGGAAGGTTCTGCCGCCGGTGCGGCAGCCGCCGCGCCCCGCAAGCGCGGGCGGAACCCCTCGCGCCGCCCCAGCGGCCGTGAGCGGCACGACGAGAAGATCACGGTGTACGTGTCGGCCGAGGAGCTCATGGACCTCGAGCACGCCCGTCTCGTCCTCCGTGGCGAGCACGGTCTGGCCGTGGACCGCGGGCGCATCGTCCGAGAGGCGGTCGCGGTGGTCCTCGCCGACCTGGAGACCCGCGGAGACGCCAGCATCCTCGTACGGCGGCTGCGCGGGCGGTAGCGGTAGCCTGCGGGGGCCATGACCTCGAACGCTTCCCCACCTCCCCCCGGTGCCCGGCCCGGCCGCCGGCGTGCGCTGGGGCGGGGAGCGGCGGCCCCGGCGACTGAGCAGCTCGGGACTCCCGCGGCGGCGGACCGGACAGCTCCGCCGGTCGAGCAGCGCGCTCCGGCTGTGGAGGCGGATCGGACAGCTCCGCCGGTCGAGAAGCCGGAGCAGACGGCCCCGGCCGGGGTGGCGCCTGCGGGCGTGGCGGCAGGAGCGGGCGTTCCGACCGCACTCGCCGGGCCGACGGCCCCGGTGGCCGATCCGGTCGAGCCGGACTCGCTGCCCCAGGAGGCCACCGGGCGCGTGGAATCGGTCGAGCCCGTGGTGCCGTCCACAGCCGAAGGCGACGCCGGGGCCGAGGACCCGGCCGGGCCGGAGGGCGTGGCCGCGCCGAGTGGGGCTGCTGCCGCGCCGCGGCGCGTGAGCTCGGTGGCCGGGCCGGGCGAGGCTTCCGAGAGCGCCTCGGCGACCCAGCCGCCGGCCGATGGCGCCAAGGCGGTCGGCGACGGGGTCTTCAAGGTCCGGCTCGCCAACTTCGAGGGGCCCTTCGATCTGCTGTTGCAGTTGATCTCGCGGCACAAGCTGGACGTCACCGAGGTAGCGCTGTCGAAGGTGACCGACGAGTTCATGGCCCACATCCGGGCGATGGGGCCGGACTGGGACCTGGACGAGACGACCGAGTTCCTGGTCGTCGCCGCCACCCTGCTCGACCTGAAGGCCGCGCGGCTGCTGCCCGCCGCCGAGGTGGAGGACGAGGGTGATCTCGCACTGCTCGAAGCACGGGACCTGCTGTTCGCCCGGCTGCTGCAGTACCGCGCGTACAAGCAGATCGCCGACATCTTCAGCGGCCGCCTCGACGACGAGGCTCGGCGTTACCCCCGGACCGTCGGGCTGGAGGCGCACCACGCCGAACTGCTGCCCGACGTCGTCATCAGCATCGGGGCGGAAGGGTTCGCCAAGCTCGCCGTGAAGGCGATGCAGCCGAGACCCAAGCCCCAGGTCTACGTCGACCACATCCACGCCCCGCTGGTCAGCGTGCAGGAGCAGGCGCAGATCGTCGTGGCCCGGCTCAGGGAGCTCGGTGAGGCCAGCTTCCGGTCCCTCGTGGCGGACACCGACGACACCCTGACCGTCGTGGCGAGGTTCCTCGCCCTGCTGGAGCTGTACCGCGAGAAGGCCGTGGCGCTGGAGCAGGAGACCGCGCTCGGGGACCTGCTCGTGCGGTGGACCGGCGGCGACGGGGACGAGACACCGACCGTCACCGACGAGTTCGACCGGCCGCCCGAGCCGCCGAAGGAGGAGAAGAAGGCGTGAGCGAGCGAACGACCGACCTGCCGGCCGGGCTCAGTGCCGTCGCCGGTCTCGATCTGAAACCGGCCCTGGAGGCCGTCCTCATGGTCGTGGACGAGCCCGCGACCGAGGAGCACCTGGCGAAGATACTGGAGCGGCCGAAGCGCCAGATCGCGGACGCCCTGCGCGAGCTGGCCGACGAGTACACCGTCCAGGGCCGCGGCTTCGAGCTGCGGTACGTCGCGAACGGCTGGCGCTTCTACACCCGGGCCGCCTTCGCGCCGGCCGTGGAGCGCTTCGTCCTGGACGGCCAGCAGGCCCGCCTCACCCAGGCCGCACTGGAGACCCTGGCCGTCGTCGCCTACCGCCAGCCGGTCAGCCGCAGCAGGGTCTCGGCGGTACGCGGAGTGAACTGCGACGGCGTCATGCGCACCCTCCTCCAGCGCGGTCTGATAGAGGAGGCGGGCACGGAACCCGAAACAGGTGCGATCCTGTACAGGACGACGAACTACTTCCTGGAGCGGATGGGCCTGCGCGGTCTGGACGAGCTCCCGGAGCTCGCGCCCTTCCTCCCGGAGGCGGCGGCGATCGAGGCCGAGACCCAGGAAGGCGTACCGTCGTTCGACCCGGACGCGCCTGACGACGACGTGCCGGGCAGCCGCCCGGCCACCCCGGGTACCGACGACGAAGACGACCAGACGGAACTTTGATGCGAAGCAGCGGCAGCGGCAAGAGCGGCGGACGCGGTAACCACCGCGGCGCCGGCAACAACAGGGACCAGAAGCAGGGGCAGGGCCGCCCCAGCAAGCCCCGCCCCGAGGAGCGCCGCTACGACGTGGGCCCCGGGGCGACGAAGGACGGCCCCAAGGCCGGGCGTGGCGGGGCCGCGCGCGGCGGCGCCAAGGGCGGGCCCAAGCAGCCCCAGAGGCAGGGGCGTACGGCCCCGGCGCGCCCGCGCGAGTACGAGGCGCAGGTCGAGGAGCGCAACCGCGACCGGTACGCCGGGAAGAAGGAGGTCAAGCTCCCCAAGACCTTCCCCGGCGCCGAGCAGGAGGGCGAGCGGCTGCAGAAGGTCCTCGCCCGTGCGGGCTTCGGCTCCCGCCGTGCCTGCGAGGAGCTGATCGAGCAGGCCCGGGTCGAGATCAACGGCGAGATCGTCCTGGAGCAGGGGCGGCGCGTCGACCCGGAGAAGGACGAGATCAAGGTCGACGGGCTGACCGTCGCCACGCAGCGTTTCCAGTTCTTCTCGCTGAACAAGCCCGCCGGTGTCGTCTCGACGATGGAGGACCCGGAGGGCCGGCAGTGCCTCGGTGACTACGTCACCAACCGCGAGACCCGGCTCTTCCACGTCGGCCGGCTCGACACCGAGACCGAGGGCGTCATCCTGCTCACCAACCACGGTGAGCTGGCCCACCGGCTGACGCACCCGAAGTACGGCGTGAAGAAGACCTACCTCGCGCACATCGTCGGCCCCATCCCGCGCGACCTGGGCAAGCAGCTCAAGGACGGCATCCAGCTGGAGGACGGCTACGCCCGCGCGGACCACTTCCGGGTCGTCCAGCAGACCGGCAAGAACTACCTCGTCGAGGTCACCCTCCACGAGGGCCGCAAGCACATCGTGCGCCGGATGCTGGCGGAGGCCGGCTTCCCGGTCGACAAGCTGGTCCGGGTCGCCTTCGGGCCGATCACCCTGGGCGACCAGAAGTCGGGCTGGCTGCGGCGGCTGTCCAACACCGAGGTCGGGATGCTGATGCAGGAGGTCGACCTCTAGACCTTGTGAGTGACCGGCACCCCCTTTTATAGTCGTGCTGACTATTAAAGGGGCTGCTGCGTGGACGGCTACGACAAGTACGCCCACGAACCCTTCGCCGTCACCGTCGATCTGGCCGTGTTCACCCTCCGGGAGGGCGCGCTGCACGTGCTGCTCGTCGAGCGCGGCCAGGAGCCGTACGCCGGGCGCTGGGCCCTGCCCGGCGGATTCCTGCGGCCGGACGAGTCCGCGGAGACGGCCGCCCGGCGTGAACTCGCCGAGGAGACCGGCCTGTCCGACGTCTCGGGGCTGCACCTGGAGCAGTTGCGGACGTACAGCGAGCCCGGCCGCGACCCCCGGATGCGGGTCGTGTCCGTCGCCTTCGCCGCACTGCTGCCCGACGCTCCCGAGGCGCACGGCGGCAGCGACGCGGCCCGGGCCGACTGGATGCCGTACGGCACGGCGGGTCCGCTCGCCTTCGACCACGACCGCATCCTGGCCGACGCCCACGACCGCGTCGGCGCCAAGTTCGAGTACACCTGCCTCGCCACCGCCTTCTGCCCGCCCGAGTTCACCCTCGGCGAGCTCCAGCAGGTCTACGAGACCGTGTGGGGCACCGAGCTGGACCGGCCCAACTTCCGGCGCAAGGTGCTCGCCACACCGGGATTCGTCGAAGCCGTCCCGGGCGCCGCGCGTCTGACCGGCGGCCGCGGCAAACCCGCCGCGCTGTACCGCGCCGGAACCGCCACCGCCCTCCACCCGCCTCTCCTCCGGCCCACCCGGGAAGGACGCCCCGCATGACCATGCTCGTCCACAAGCAAGCCGCCACCGGAGCGCTCACGGGCCTGGCCCTCGGGGATGCGCTGGGCTTTCCGACCGAGTTCAACGACGTCCCCTCGATCCTCGCCAAGTGCGGGCCCTGGCGGCAGATGGAGCTGCCGAAGCGCGCCTTCGTCTCGGACGACACCCAGATGACACTGGCGCTCGGCCGGGCGGTGCGGACGGCGATGGACCGGGGGCCGCTCACCCCGCTGCGGCTGGCCCGGCCCCTGCGGGAGGAGTTCGTGAACTGGTACCAGTCCCCTGAGAACAACCGGGCTCCCGGCCGCACCTGCATGAAGGCCTGCCACCTGCTGAAGGACGAATCCCGCCCCTGGCAGGACGCCGGCCAGATCGAATCCAAGGGCTGCGGCGCCAACATGCGCGTCGCGCCGCTCGGGCTGGTGCCCGGTCTGAGTGACGAACAGCGCGCGGGCGCCGCCCAGTTGCAGTCCGCCCTCACCCACGGGCACCCCACCGCGCTCGCCGCGTCCGACCTCACCGCACACGCCGTACGTCTGCTCGCGCACGGCGCCGAGCCGACCGGGCTGATCGGCCTGCTCCGCTCGTACGCCCTGGAGAACCGCAGCCGCTACCACGAGCGCTGGCTCGGTGACCTGTGGCGGCGGGCCGGGGACCCGAGCCCCGGGCGGTTCATCGCCCGCGGCTGGGACGAGTGCCTGGAGGCCCTCGAACGGCTCCGGCACGCCGTGCGCACCGTCTCGCCGGAGACCGATCCGTGTCTGGCCACCGGCGAGGGCTGGATCGCCGAGGAAGCCCTGGCGACCGGGCTGCTCTGCTTCCTGCTCTTCGTCGACGAGCCGGTGACGGCCCTGCGCCGCGCCGCCTGCACCGCCGGCGACTCGGACTCGATCGCCTGCCTGGCGGGCGCCTTCGCGGGCGCGTACCTGGGCGCGGAGGCCTGGCCCACCGAGTGGGCCGACCGCGTCGAGTACCGGAGCGACCTGCTCACCCTCGGGGCGCTCTGGGACGCGTGACGGCCCGGTGCCGGGCGCGGGTCCTCAGGTCAGGCGAATCGCGTTTCCCTCCACGCTGATCTGCTGGGCGGGCAGCGGCCGGGTCGCCGGGCCCTGGGACACCGCACCGTCGGCGATCTGGAACTTGCTGCCGTGGCAGGGGCAGTTGATCGTGCCGTCGGAGACGGACCCCACCGTGCAGCGCTGGTGGGTGCAGATCGCCGAGAAGGCCTTGAACCGGCCCTGCTCCGGCTGGGTCACCACGACTTCCTCGTCCTTGAAGATCTTGCCGCCGCCGACCGGGATCTCGTCGATGTTGGCCAGGACCTGCCCGGCGGGACCGCCCGTCGCGTCCTGGCCGGTGGGGGAGCCCGTCGACGCGGAACCGCTGTCGTCGCCGCCCCCACCGCAGGCCGCGACGAGTGCCGCCGCGCCCGTGGCACCGGTCGCGAGGAGAACCGTGCGGCGCGTCGTCTCGTACGTCATGTCGTCACTCCGAACGTGCCAAATAGGGTGAATCGGAATATGCGTCGTCTAGGCACTGAACTTACCCAAAGGTGCCGTTCCTGGCGTCTCACCGGGCGGGCGCCGCGCACCCGGGTCGCGCGGGCTGACTAGGCTGGTCGGACGTAGAGCGACACGCACGTCAGCAAGGAGCATCGCCGTGGCGGTACGAGCGGTCCGGGGCGCCGTCCAACTGGAACGGGACGAGGCCGGGCACATGGACGAGCAGGTCGGAGCCCTGCTCACGGAGATCCTGGAGCGCAACGATCTCGCCGCCGACGACCTGATCAGCATCTGGTTCACGGCCACGCCCGATCTGCACAGCGACTTCCCGGCCGCGGCCGCCCGCAAGCTGGGCATCATCGACGTGCCGCTGATCTGCGCCCAGGAACTGGACATCGAGGGCGCCATGCCCCGAGTCGTCCGCGTCCTCGCGCACATCGAGTCCGACCGCCCCCGGGCCGGTATCGCCCACGTCTACCTCGGCGCCGCGGCCGCCCTGCGCAAGGACATCGCCCAGTGAGGACCGCACTCGTCATCGGGACCGGCCTCATCGGCACGTCCGCCGCCCTGGCCCTGTCCCAGCGGGGCGTCACCGTGCACCTCGCCGACCCGGACCCCGAGCAGGCGCGTACGGCGGCCGCGCTCGGCGCCGGCACGGACGAGGCGCCGGACGGGCCCGTCGACCTCGTGATCGTCGCCGCACCGCCCGCACACGTGGCCGACGTGCTCACCGACGCCATGCGGCGCGGTGCCGGACGCGGCTACCTGGACGTCGCCAGCGTCAAGGGCGGGCCGCGCCGCGAGCTGGAGGCGCGCGGCCTCGACCTGTCCGCGTACATCGGCTCGCACCCCATGTCGGGCCGGGAGAAGTCCGGCCCGCTGGCCGCGACCGGCGACCTCTTCGAGGGCCGACCCTGGGTGCTCACCCCGACCCGGGACACCGACACCGAGGTGCTGAACCTCGCCCTGGAACTCGTCTCGCACTGCCGCGCCGTGCCGGTGGTGATGGACGCCGACGCCCACGACCGTGCCGTCGCCCTCGTCTCGCACATGCCCCACCTGGTCTCCAGCCTGGTCGCTGCGCGCCTGGAGCACGCGGAGGAGGCCGCCGTACGGCTGTGCGGGCAGGGCATCCGGGATGTGACGAGGATCGCCGCCTCCGACCCCCGGATGTGGATCGACATCCTCTCCGCGAACCCCGCGCCGGTCGCCGACCTGCTCACGGACGTCGCCGCGGATCTGGAGGAGACCGTGCGGGCCCTGCGTGCCCTGCAGTCCTCCGACGACCACAAGCGCCGCGAGGGCGTCGGCGGGATCGAGGACGTGCTGCGGCGCGGCAACGCCGGGCAGGTCCGCGTCCCCGGCAAGCACGGGTCCGCGCCGCGCGCCTACGAGGTCGTGGCCGTGCTCATCGACGACCAGCCGGGGCAGCTGGCCCGGATCTTCGCCGACGCGGGCCTGGCCGGCGTCAACATCGAGGACGTACGCATCGAGCATGCGACGGGGCAGCAGGCCGGTCTGGTGCAGCTGATGGTGGAGCCGAAGGCGGCCCCGGTACTGAGTGCTGCGCTGCGGGAACGGGGTTGGGCTCTCCGGCAGTAGGGGGTGCGGTCGGTGGGCCGGCCGGTTCCGGGGGCTGCCGCCCCCCGGGCCCCCGCTTCGGCCTGAACGGCCTCGTCCTCAATCGCCGGACGGGCTGGAGGTGGCCCGAGCGTCGTGGCCGGCCGCGGGCCGGTGGGCTGGATGTGAGTGTCGCGGTCGGTCCGAGGCCTGGCGTGGATCGGTCGGCGCCGCGCCGTGGGCCGGGGCCGGGCGGGCGCGGGTGGGGCGAGCGTCATCGGTGGCGGTGTGCGGCCGCCCCGGACGCGCGGCCGGACGAGTGACCCGCACCCAGTAACCTTGTGCGGGGCACTCGCGCCCTCACCCCCGCCGAGCCCGGTTCAGGAAGGTCCCCACTGTGGAAAGCGCCACGCCAGTGATTGTCGCCATCGACGGCCCCGCCGGCACGGGCAAGTCGAGCACCTCGAAGGCCGTGGCGGCCCAGCTCGGGCTGAGCTACCTGGACACCGGCGCCCAGTACCGGGCGATCACCTGGTGGATGGTGAGCAACGGCATCGACATAGATGACCCGTCCGCCATCGCCGCCGTGGCGGGCAAGCCCGAGATCGTCTCCGGCACCGACCCGGAGGGGCCCGCCATCACGGTCGACGGGGTGGACGTGGCCGGCCCGATCCGCACCCAGGAGGTCTCCTCCAAGGTCAGCGCGGTGAGCGCGGTGCCCGAGGTGCGCGCCCGGATCACCGAGCTGCAGCGCTCGATCGCCGCCTCCGCGGAGCAGGGCATCGTCGTGGAGGGCCGGGACATCGGCACGACCGTGCTGCCCGACGCCGACCTCAAGATCTTCCTCACCGCCTCCCCGGAAGCGCGCGCCGCCCGCCGCAGCGGTGAGCTGAAGGGCTCCGACGTCCACTCCACCCGCGAGGCGCTCATCAAGCGGGACGCCGCCGACTCCAGCCGCAAGACCTCCCCGCTCGCCAAGGCGGACGACGCCGTCGAGGTGGACACCACCGAGCTCACGCTGGCCCAGGTCATCGAGTGCGTCGTCACCCTCGTCGAGGAGAAGCGGGCCGGAAAGTGACCGAGCTTCCTTCGGCACGGGGTGCCGAGGTCGGGCGGCGCATCGGCGTCGGCCTGATGTACGGGCTGTGGAAGCCGCGCGTGCTCGGCGCCTGGCGGGTGCCCGCGAGCGGCCCGGTGATCCTCGCGGTCAACCACTCCCACAACATCGACGGCCCCATGGTCATGGGCGTGGCGCCCCGGCCGACGCACTTCCTGATCAAGAAGGAAGCCTTCATCGGTCCGCTGGACCCCTTCCTGCTCGGCATCGGACAGGTGAAGGTCGACCGCGACACCACCGACCGCACGGCGATCACCCACGCGCTGGGTGTCCTGGCGGCCGGGGGCGTGCTCGGCATCTTCCCGGAGGGCACCCGGGGCGAGGGCGACTTCGCCTCGCTGCGCGCCGGCCTGGCGTACTTCGCGGTGCGCAGCGGCGCCCCGATCGTGCCGGTCGCCGTGCTGGGAAGTTCCGACAAGCCCGGGCGGTTGATAAAAGCGCTGCCTCCGCTGCGCTCGCGCGTCGACGTCGTCTTCGGCGAGCCCTTCGAGGCGGGCGACGGCAGCGGTCGCCGGACGCGCAAGGCGCTGGACGAGGCGACCGGGCGCATCCAGAAGCAGCTGGCCGCCCACCTGGAAAACGCCAGGCACCTCACCAGGCGCTAGGCGACACTGAGTAGTGGATCAGCCCGGAACACACCGGGCACTCCACCGACCACCACGAATGAACGACGAGGTACGGACTTCATGAACGACCACATCCAGCCCGACGGCTCGGACGCGTCCGAGGGCGCCCACGAGCACGACCACGGGGCGCTCGGCGACGCCGAGTTCGCGGAGTTCATGGAGCTCGCCGCGGAGGAGGGCTTCGACCTCGAGGACGTCGAGGGCGCCATCGAGGAGGCGGGCCACGGCCCGCTTCCCGTGCTCGCCGTCGTCGGCCGCCCCAATGTCGGCAAGTCGACTCTGGTGAACCGCATCATCGGGCGCCGTGAGGCGGTCGTCGAGGACAAGCCCGGAGTCACCCGCGACCGTGTGACCTACGAGGCCGAGTGGGCGGGCCGCCGCTTCAAGGTCGTCGACACCGGCGGCTGGGAGCAGGACGTCCTCGGTATCGACGCCTCCGTGGCCGCCCAGGCCGAGTACGCGATCGAGGCCGCCGACGCGGTCGTCTTCGTCGTCGACGCCAAGGTCGGCGCCACCGACACCGACGAGGCCGTCGTCCGGCTGCTGCGCAAGGCCGGCAAGCCGGTCGTGCTGTGCGCCAACAAGGTGGACGGCCCGAGCGGGGAGGCCGACGCGTCCTACCTGTGGTCGCTGGGTTTGGGGGAGCCGCACCCGGTCTCCGCGCTGCACGGCCGGGGCACCGGCGACATGCTCGACCAGGTTCTGGAGGTGCTCCCCGACGCGCCGCGCCAGACCTTCGGCGGGGGCGGCATCGGCGGCCCGCGGCGCATCGCCCTGATCGGCCGCCCGAACGTCGGCAAGTCCTCCCTGCTGAACAAGGTGGCGGGCGAGGAGCGCGTCGTCGTCAACGAGCTGGCGGGCACCACCCGCGACCCGGTCGACGAGATGATCGAACTCGGCGGCGTCACCTGGAAGTTCGTCGACACGGCGGGCATCCGCAAGCGGGTCCACCTCCAGCAGGGCGCCGACTACTACGCCTCGCTGCGCACCGCCGCCGCCGTCGAGAAGGCGGAGGTCGCGGTCATTCTGATCGACGGTTCCGAGTCCATCTCGGTGCAGGACCAGCGGATCGTCACCATGGCCGTCGAGGCGGGCCGCGCGATCGTCATGGCGTACAACAAGTGGGACACCCTCGACGAGGAGCGCCGCTACTACCTGGAGCGGGAGATCGAGACCGAGCTCGGCCAGGTGGCGTGGGCGCCGCGGGTCAACGTCTCGGCGCGCACCGGCCGGCACATGGAGAAGCTCGTCCCGGCGATCGAGACGGCCCTGGCGGGCTGGGAGACCCGGGTCCCGACGGGCAGGCTGAACGCCTTCCTCGGTGAGCTGGTCGCCGCCCACCCGCACCCGGTCCGGGGAGGCAAGCAGCCGCGCATCCTGTTCGGCACGCAGGCGGGCACCAAGCCGCCGCGGTTCGTGCTGTTCGCCTCCGGTTTCATCGAGGCGGGCTACCGGCGCTTCATCGAGCGCCGGCTGCGCGAGGAGTTCGGCTTCGACGGGACGCCGATCCACATCTCCGTGCGGGTGCGCGAGAAGCGCGGCAAGAAGAAGTAGGCGAAGCGCCGGAAACCCCGGCCCTGACCGGCGCCCGGGAGGCCATCGCCGCC
>NZ_JBEOXI010000187.1:0-16788 GCF_040296465.1 Streptomyces sp. NPDC002130 | reverse complement strand
CCGTGCTGGACGGGGTGGTGCTTGGGCTCCACCAGCACATGGAGACTCAGTACGGCTTCCATCGTCGGCGAGTAGGCGAACCCCACCCGCTCCGCACCAGTGGCCGGAATCCGGAACACGATCGTCATGACCCATCATCCTCTACCGGGCAACGGCCGCGGGCACGCCGTGCCTGCCCCGACATGCTGAGCGTATGCAGGACGGCGTCCGCTGGCCGTGCCGGTCTCCCGCAGCACCGCGCTGCGCCATCTCCGGCACTTGCCACTGCCACAGCAGGTGGTCCCGAGGGTGATCGGCGTGGACGGAGCCGCGGCCGCCGCGCGCTGAGCAAGCCGCCTGGCCGGCTCCGACGGCCACTGGGACGGCTCAGCCTGCGTCGACGCCACCGTCATCGGTACCTACGCCAAGGGGCTCGCCCCGGACAGCCCCGTCACCTCCAGCGACCCGGATGCCGCCTGGTACGTGCGCAATGCCCGGCACAGGGCCCCCCTTGCCCTGGACGACCTTGCCCCCACCGACAAGGCCAAGGCCAGGAGGAACGCCAAGATCCAGAAGAAGGTCGAACGGATCAAGAAGCGTCTCTTCGGCTACGACGCCTCCCTCATCGTCGCCCGCGACCCCCGCCGCGACGGCGCCCCCCTGTCCGACCGCTCCGCCGACCCCGACGTGGTTCCCGCTCTGATCATCGCCTTCTCCGTCGACAAGCCCAGCCACCGCCCAGGCCACGTCGCCCTCGAAGCGCTCCAGCACATCGACGGCCGCCATCCCCGCGGCTACCTGGCCGGCGACCGCCTCTACAACGACCAGAAGCCAGACCTGGATCAACCGCATCCGCGCCCGTGCCGCCTACCTCTTCATGCCCAAGCAACGTCCCGACACCGAGGGCCATCGCCGCGTGATGTGCCCCGCCGAAGCAGGCCGCACCCAGTGCCCCCCTCACGGCCTACACCCTCGGCCGGGGCGTCCACTTGCCCCTCATCGACCCCGCCCCCAACCCCGCAGGCTCATCCCAGTGCTGCACCCAGCGCACCGTCACCGTCCCTCCCGAAGCCGGCGCCAACCTCTGGCAGCCGCTCCAGTACGGCTCCGAATCGTGGCAGCGCGTCTACTTCCGGCTCCGCAACAGCATCGAAGGCATCAACGGCTACGCCAAGGACACCCTCCGCGAACGCCTCGAAGAACCCGGAACCCGCCGCATCCGGGGCATCGCCGCCCAGACCATCCTCCTGGCCTTCCAGCTCGCCCACGTCAACAAGCGCAAACTCACCACCTGGGCCGACTCCATCGCACTCAACGGCAACCGCCCACGGCGCCGCCCCACCCGCCGCCGCAAGACCAAGCCCTTGGGCACCTGAACCCCCAAGGGCTACGACACCAAGCCGGGAGAGCCCCAGCCCGAAGGGTGAGACTGCACACATCCCAGTAGCCCACTGAAGATCAACAACACGGCTGGAGCCAGCGGCGAGCAGGCGCTGGTCGTAGGCGGTCCAGACGGCGGTGTTGCACTGGGCGAGCGAGGTCAGCCCGCGTTCATCGAGCCAGGCCGCCAGGTATATCCACTGCCGTACCGCCTCGGTCAGGTCACTCAGGCTGACGCGGGCCCGCAGCGAAGGCGCCCGCTCGGCCAGGAAGGTGGGCCGCAACTCACCGTTGATCATGGTCCAGGCGGCGAGCCGGAGTTCGCCCCGGAAGGCCACGGGGCATTGACGCCAGCGGATGCTGGCCTTGTAGCGGCTGGGGTTCTCCGTCAGCGCCGCCAACGGCCAGATCCAGTCCGACTAGTTTGCCGCCCGCCTCCTCGTAACGCTCAGGCCAGGCCGCGCACTTGACGCGCTGGTCCACCGACTGGGCGGGTGCGTCCAGCGGGGCGATCCACCGCACGCCGGTGCTGCTCTCGTCGGCTCCGACGGACAGCGAGATCCCGGAGATCTGCGGGCAGCTGCCCTGCCAGTCGTCCAGGCCGAGCGCGCGCTCGGTGCGCAGGGCCGTGTCGAACATGCACTGGCTGGACATCACGGGCCCGGAGCGGACCTGGTCCGGTTCCCGGTCGGTGACAAGGGTGACGTCATAGCCCCTGTGTAGCAGTCCGAGGGCCAGCTGGGTGCCGGACTGGCCGGCTCCTGACGGCGATGCTTCGCATGACCGAACTCCTCGCTCTTCGCTCGCTAGCCCTGGACGGCGGCGAGGTAGGACTCGGCGGCCTCGGGGCTCATGAACCAGTGGAAGAAGTCCCGCGGGTCGTCGAAGCCGTTCGCGAACCGCCGGGCGATGCGAGGGCTGCCGGACGCGGCACTCAGCAGCTTCAGCACGTGCTCGGGCGGCGCGCCCAGCAGCGCGTTGGTCCAGGTCGCGACGTACTGCGCGTAGTCCCAGTACCGCTCGAAGGTCTCCTGCATGAAGGCAGTGTCGAACGGGCGGTCACCGTGCTCGATGAGCGACTGCGCACCCGCAAGGGTGCGCAGTCGCCGACGCCGCCCACGCAGGTGGGTGGCACGCCAGCCACGTGGACAAGGCCGAGTGCCGCAGGTCGTACGGGCGTTTCGCGACCGGAGTGCTGGTGAGGGCGGGCGGCAGGGTGAGGGCGGGAGTCTCTGCCGGGAGTCACGCACGGTACATGCCACACTCACTTCACAAGCGCGAACATCAGGACCTTCCCCCGGGACCCTCCTGGGGAGAATCTGGGGAGTATGGACGCCTCTGAGGAGCGCGTGGGGAGAATCGACTGCGTAACCGGGTACGAGCCTGAAAGACTGTAAAAGAAGGATCTGCACAGGTCAGAGACAAGATCGATCGCCTTGTCGCAGGTCAGAGCCACCCGGTAGACGACTTCAAGAAGATCTCTTCGTCTCCGGCTCCCCGAACCGTGGTCCGCACCAGCAGGCAAAGAACCTGCTGGGACGAACGCGCACCGGACTCAATGGCGGGGCCGTGCCCACAACCGCGAGACCGAGTCGCCCACTCGAGGCAACTCTGGGCCAAATGAGCCTCGATGCCCGAGTTCTACGGAGCGTAGTCAGCACCAAGTCAGCACGGGAGCGTCGAAGACAGGTGATGACGTGGGCTTTCAGTCAGCACCAAACCAGCACGGGAGTCAGCACGGCACCGTCAAATCATCCCTAACCGCGTCTCTCGGACATCAGTCGCCTCGCCTCCCTTCAAGCCCCTGAACCGGCACTCGATGAACGGGCATGGTGGCCCCACGCACAACGACGCCCCGAACTATGTTGCTCCACCACATGTGCCCCTGACCTGCACGTTCCTACGGTGTGCGAGCACGTACCCGTCCCCACCGCACACGAGGAAGTGGCGCACATGACCTCCGGAATCACCGCTCCCCCACCACCCGCGAACCTCCGTCGCATCGTCGCCGCCAGCCTCATAGGCACCACCATCGAGTGGTACGACTTCTTCCTCTACGGCTCCGCCGCCGCGCTCGTGTTCAACAAGCTGTTCTTCCCGGACTCCGACCCGCTCGTCGGCACCCTGCTGTCGTTCCTGACGTACGCGGTCGGCTTCGCCGCACGGCCGCTGGGCGCGCTGGTGTTCGGGCACTACGGCGACCGGCTCGGGCGCAAGAAGCTGCTGGTGCTGAGTCTGCTGCTGATGGGCGGGGCTACCTTCGCGATCGGGCTGCTGCCTACGCACGCTTCCATCGGGACGGCCGCGCCGGTGCTGCTCACCGTGCTCCGGCTGGTCCAGGGGTTCGCGCTCGGCGGTGAGTGGGGCGGTGCCGTACTGCTGGTGTCGGAGCACGGGGACGCTCGGCGGCGCGGGTTCTGGGCGTCATGGCCGCAGACCGGCGCGCCTGCGGGGCAACTCCTCGCCACCGGTGTGCTGTCGCTGCTCACGGCCCTGTTGTCGGACGCCGCGTTCGGCAGCTGGGGCTGGCGGGTGCCGTTCCTGCTCTCCGGGGTGCTGGTGATCGTCGGTTTGTGGATTCGTCTGTCTGTCGATGAATCGCCCGTTTTCAAGGAGGCGTTGGCGCAGGCCGAGGCCCGCAAGGCGGACGCGGCGGCGGATGCCGAGAAGCTGCCGCTCGTCTCCGTGCTGCGGCACCACTGGCGTGACGTCCTGGTCGCGATGGGGGCGCGCATGGCGGAGAACATCAGCTACTACGTCATCACCGCCTTCATCCTCGTCTACGCCACCACCTCGGCCGGTGTCTCCAAGCAGACCGCGCTGAACGCGGTGCTGATCGCCTCGGCCGTGCATTTCGCGGTCATCCCGGCGTGGGGCGCGCTGTCCGACCGGATCGGTCGCCGGCCCGTGTATCTCATGGGTGCGGTCGGTATCGGGCTGTGGATGTTCCCGTTCTTCTCGCTGATCGACACCGGCGGCTTCGGCAACCTGATCCTCGCCGTCACCGTCGGGCTGGTCCTGCACGGGGCGATGTACGCGCCTCAGGCCGCGTTCTTCTCCGAGATGTTCGCGACACGGATGCGCTACTCCGGTGCGTCGATCGGCGCGCAGTTCGCCTCGGTCGCGGCGGGTGCGCCCGCACCGTTGATCGCCACCGCGCTGCTGTCCGACTACGGCAGCTCCACACCGATCGCCCTGTATGTCATCGCCGCCGCCGTGCTCACGGTCGTCGCGGTGGCGGCGGCCGAGGAGACCCGGCACCGGGACCTGGCCGACGCGGTGCTTCCCGCCGACCGGGGAGAGGAGCGGAAGGACGCCGCCGCGGAGGGCGCCCGCACCGCCTGACCTCGAACCCGTGGCCCCGGCCCCCGTACGTCCCGCGTACGGGGGTCAGTGCGGTGCCGGTGCCGACAAGCGGTGCAGGCGCAGCGCGAGCTGGATCTCCAGGGCCCGGGCCGGGCTCTGCCAGTCGTCGCCGAGGAGGCGCCCGACGCGCTCCAGGCGCTGGGCGACGGTGTTCACATGGACGTGCAGTTCGTCCTTGGTGCGCGCGGGGCTCATGCCGCAGGTGAAGTACGCGTCGAGGGTGCGCAGCAGTTCCGTGCCGCGCCGCCGGTCGTAGGCGACGACCTCGCCGATGGTGCGGTCGACGAAGCCCGGGATGTCCCGGTCGCCGGCCAGGAGCAGTCCCAGGAATCCGAAGTCCTCGGCGGCAGCTCCGTCCCCCAAGCGGCCGAGGACGCGCAGGGCTTCGAGGCAGCGGCGGGCCTCCGCGTAGGCCGTCGCCACGGCCTCGGGGCGGGTCGCGAGGTCCTCGGCGGGTGCGGAGGCGCCGACGGTGACCGGTGCGTGGACCGCCGTGCCCAGGTGCCGGGCGGCGCGGCGGGCCAGATCGGTGCCGGTGTCGCCGGGGCCGAGGGGCAGCAGCAGGACGGTGCCCCCGTCGCGTGCGGCCGCCAGGCCGTGCCGGGTGGCGGCCAGGTGGGACGCCGCCGCTGCCAGCCGTCTGCGGGCGTCGGCCTCCTGATCGGCGTCGGTCGCGGCGCCCTCCAGTCGCGCGGCCAGGACCACGTGGAGGGTGTCGAGGTCGGCGTGGAGCCGGGCCGCGCGTTCCCGCAGCAGGCGCGGGTCGCGGTCGCGGGCGTCGAGCAGGTCGTCGAGCAGCTCACCGCGCACGCGTTGTTCGGCCTCGGCGGCGGATCTGCGGGCCAGGAGCAGCAGGGAGGTGACCATGGCGGCACGCTCCAGGGTCCGCTGGTCGACCGGGTCGAGCCCCGGGTGGCCCCGCAGCACCAGTGCGCCGAGCAGTTCACCCCCGGCGGCGACGGCGGCGATCCAGTCGTCGCCGTGCAGCACCGCGTGTCCCTGCGCGCCGGACTTCTCCAGGGCACCGGCGGGTGCGGCGGCGGCCTCGGCGAACTCGACCGTGCCGTCGAGGATCTCGGAGACGGCGGCGGCCACGTCGTGCACCCCGCCGCCGCGCAGGACGAGCTCGGCGAGCCGGTCGTGCACGTCGGAGGCGCGCTCGATGACGCCGCTGCGGTCCCGGATGATCTCGTTCGCCCGCTCCAGGCCGGCGAGGGCCGACCTGGTCTCGGCGAGCAGGTTGGCGGTGTCGATGGCGGCCGCGGCGAGGGCGGCGAAGGAGCCGAGCAGGGCGATCTGCTCCCGCTCGAAGACCCGTGCGCGACGGTCCGCGGCGAACAGCACGCCGATGACGTGGTGCCCGAGCGTCAGGGGCACCCCGAGGATGGCCACCAGCCCTTCGTCCCGCACGCCCGCGTCGATGGTGAGGGTGTGCTGGAAACGGTCGTCCTTGAAGTAGTCGTCGGTGACATAGGGCCGCGCCGTCTGTGCGACCAGGCCGCCGAGCCCCTCCCCCATGCCGAGCCGCAGCTGCTGGAACCGGGCCGCGACCGAGCCCTCGGTGACCCGCATGTAGGTGTCGCCCCGCTCCGTGTCGTTCAGGCTGAGGTAGGCGACGTCCGTGCCCAGCAGCGAGCGGGCGCGCTGCACGATCGCCTGGAGCACGGCGTCGAGGTCGCGCAGCCCGGCGAGGTCGTGGGCGGTCTCGAACAGTGCGGACAGCTCGGCCTCGCGCCGGCGTCGTCCCTCCAGCTCGGCGCGTACGCGCAGGGCGAGCGGCTTGGCCTGCCGGAGCGCGGCGATCCACTCCGCCGGGCGCCCTTCGGCACGCGCGAGCAGCTCCGGCTGCTCGTAGGCGTCGGCCGACGCGCCCCGGGCCAGGAGCTCGAGGAACGGCATTTCGGCGGACTGCACGTGATCGCTGGACATGCTCACAGGATTCACCATGTCCGGGCCGCCCCGTCAGCCCTGTGGACAACTCCCCGGGCCGACGGGACCGGCCGCTCAGTGGGCGGTCCAGCCACCGTCGAGCACGAGCGAGGTACCGGTTACGAAGGAGGCTTGCGGACCGCACAGATAGGCCACCGCCTCGGCGACCTCCTCCGGCTCGATGAGCCTTTTGACGGCGCTGTCCTGCAGCAGGACCTCGGACAGGACGCGCTCCTCGGGGACGCCGTGCGCCTGCGCCTGGTCGGCGAGTTGCTTCTCGACCAGTGGGGTGCGCACATAGGCGGGGTTCACACAGTTCGAGGTGACACCGTGGGGCGCGCCTTCGAGGGCGGTGGTCTTGGACAGTCCCTCCAGCCCGTGTTTGGCCGCCACGTAGGCCGACTTGTAGGCCGAGGCGCGCAGCCCGTGGACGGACGACACGTTCACGACGCGGCCCCACCCCTGCCCGTACATGTGGGGCAGGGCCCCGCGGATGAGCCGGAACGGCGCCTCCAGCATCACGGTGAGCACCGTGTGGAAGACGTCCGGCGGGAACTCCTCGATGGGTCGCACCAGTTGGATCCCGGCGTTGTTGACGAGGACGTCGGTGCCGGCGGCGGCGAGTTCGGCGGCGTCCAGGTCGGTGAGGTCGAGGACGTGCGGCTCCACCGTGCCGGCGAGGCCGTGGCCCTGGCCGGCCAGGGCCTCCAGGCCCGCCGCGTCCCGGTCGACGGCTCTCACCTTGGCCCCGGCGGCCGCGAGCCGCAGCGCGCAGGCGCGGCCGATGCCGCCGGCGGCGCCGGTGACGAGCGCGGTGCGGCCGCCCAGGTCGAGCGGGGAGGCGTGGGGGGCCGGGTGGGCGGGAGGCGCGGTCATGGTTCGACCCTAGGCAGCGCCCCTGCCCCACCCCATGTGGTCACGCCCCATAGTTCAGCCGGAGGCAGTGGTGTCGAACCATGTGGGGGCGTCCGACAGGGCCTGCTTGATCCGGTGCAGGCCGAACTCGTTCAGCTCGGGCAGCGCGTCGACATCGAACCAGGCCACGTCCAGCGACTCGTCGTCGTTGACGCGCGCCTCGCCGCCGACGGCCCGGCAGCGGAAGGTGATGTCCATGTACTGGCAGGTGTCGCCGTTCTCGTACGTGACGGGCTCCAGGGCCTGGACGAGGACGACCCGTTCCGCGACGCAGCGTACGGCCGTCTCCTCGTAGACCTCCCGCACCGCGCAGGCGGCCGGCTGTTCCCCGGGGTCGGGGATGCCGCCGAGCACGGACCACTTGCGGGTGTCGGCACGGCGGTTGAGCAGCACCCTGCCCTCGTCGTCGAAGACGAGGGCGGTGACACCGGGAAGCCACAGCAGCTGGTGACCGGCCGAGGCACGGAGTGTGCGGATGAAGTCGGGAGTAGCCATGCCGTCGACCCTAATGGGCCGCTCACGGCGCCCCGCGCGATTCAAACGGCGTGCGACGGGCGTACGGTCACACGTCACCGGCGCGTCGCCCGCGCAGCCCGGCGCCGACGGCCCACCCGAGGCCGCCGGCCGCGATCAGGACGAGGGCGATCTCCGGCAGGATGCCGAGCCGCGTGGCGGGGGTCTGCGAGGAGCGCAGCGGAACCTTCTGCACCAGGGAGTCGGCCACGAACATGCCGGTCTTCTGCGTGATCCTGCCGTCCGGCATGATGATCGCGCTGACACCGCTGGTCACGGGTACCGTCACGGTGCGGCTGTGCTCGACCGCGCGGACCCGGGACATGGCGAGCTGCTGGTAGGTCATCTCGCTGCGGTCGAAGGTGGCGTTGTTGCTGGGCACGGAGATCATCTGGGCGCCGTCGGTGACCTCGGAGCGCACGGTCCAGTCGAAGGCGGCTTCGTAGCAGGTGACGAGACCGACCTTGGCGCCGTCCATGGTGAACACGCCCGGCTCGGTACCCCGGCTGAAGTCCTGGCGCTGCATCGAGGTCCAGTTGCTGTTGATGGCGCCGATCAGCGAACGGAACGGCAGGTACTCGCCGAACGGCTGGATCTGGCGCTTGTCGTAGGTGTCGACGGGGCCCTTCGCCGGGTCCCACAGGATCTGCTCGTTGTACAGCTTGCCGTCCCGCTCGACGACACCGCCCACCGAGATGGGCACGCCGATGGACTTCGCGGCGGCGTCGATGACGGCGCGGGCGTCGGGGTTGGCGAAGGGGTCGATGTCGGAGGAGTTCTCCGGCCAGAGCACGAAATCGGGTCGTGCGACCTTGCCCGCCTTGACCTCGGCGGCCAGGCGTTCCGTCTCGCGCACGTGGTAGTCGAGTACGGCCCGGCGCTGGGAGTTGAAGTCGAGGCCGGCGCGGGGCACGTTGCCCTGGATCACCGCGACGGTGGCGGTGCCGTCCTCGGCCTTGTCGCTCACGAGCGGCCGGGCCGCGACGGCGCCCACGACCGGGACGGCCAGGCTCAGCAGACCCATGGCCGCCGCGGCGCGCCGTACCTCACCGGTCCGTCGCCATCGCACGGCCAGCCGGACGACCTCGTACAGTCCGAACCCGCACAGGACGACCGCGAAACCGAGCACGGGGGTGCCGCCCACCGCGGCGAGCGGCAGGAACATTCCGTCCGCCTGCCCGAAGGCGATCTTGCCCCAGGGGAAGCCGTGGAAGGGCGCACGCGCGCGTGCCGCCTCGCCGGTGATCCACACGGCCGCCGCCCACACCGGCCAGCCGGGCAGTTTGGACACGGCCGCGACACCCGCGCCGACCGCGGCGACGAACAGGGCCTCGATCGCCACCAGGGCGAGCCAGGGGCCCGGCCCCACCTCCACTCCGGTCCACACCAGCAGCGGCAGCAGGAAGCCGAGGCCGAAGAGGTAGCCGAGTCCGAGTGCCGCCTTCCAGCCGCGGCCGCGCAGCACCCATCCGAAGACGGCGAACGCCGGCAGCGCCAGCCACCACAGCGTGCGGGGCGGGAAGGAGACGTAGAGGAGCAGGCCGGAGAGCGCGGCTGCGGCGGCCGGAGCGAGACGGGCGAGCCGCCGGGCCCACGTCCGCGCCCCGGGCGCGATCCGCGGCTCCAGCTGGTCCGACTCGCCGACGGAGGTTGCGGTGACGGTCACTCCCGGAGTGTAAGGCGCGTGACCTGGGAGCCGACAGCGCGGTATGCACCGCGGACTCCCTGTTCATTTCGTCACGACACATCCCCAAAACCCTCACCAGCCGTTACGGTGTGCCCAGCCTCAGTCGTACGGCCCGTGGCGGCTCGTGACGGCCGGGGTCTTCACAGGTCGGGGGCGACGGTGCGCCGGGGGGCGGGCGGGGTGGGTTCCAGCGGGATGACGTCTGCGTCCGGGTCGGACGCGGACGGCGAGAGACGAATCGTTTCCGACGCGGCGGGTGTGGTGGTGCTGGGCGCCTGCGCCGCCTGGTCACTGGTCACGGCTGCCGTGCACGACGGCAGGCCCGAGGGGGTCCTCCTGGCGGTGCTGGCCGTGGCCGCCGGGTACGCCGCCGGACGGATCAGCGGGGCGTTGCTGCCCGTCGGCGCGCCCTTCGCCGGGGCACTGGCCGGCATCGCGCTGACGGTGGCCGTTCCCCACCTCGCGCCGGGCCCGCAGATCGCCGCACCCCTGGGGCATGCGGGGGCCACCGCCGCCGTACTGACCCTGTCGGCCGGTGCCGCGTGCTGCGCGGCCTGGGCCACGCCGGTGCCGGCCGTTCGGTTCGCCCTGCGTCTGCTGGCCGCGGGGACTTCGGTGCTGGCGGCCGTGCTCGGTTCCACCAGCGGCTTCGCGACCTGCCTCGCGGTACTGCTGTGCTCGCTGGCAGCGGGCCGCACCCGTCACCGCGGCGCCGGTACGGCCCTACTGGCCACGGTCGCCGTCCTGGTCACCGGGCTGGTCTGGGCGGTTGCCGCGCGGGCCGTACCGGGCGGCTTCGTGGCGGCTCTGGAGGGGCGGCTCACGGCGCACCGCGTGCGGCTGTGGCAGGACGCATGGCATCTGCTGGGCGACGACACGCTGCTGGGGGCCGGTCCGGGCCGCTTCGGGGAGCTGAGCACGACGTCCGCCCAGTCCCTGTTGTCCGACGACAAGCCCCACTCGGCGCCCCTGCAGCAGGCGGCGGAACAAGGGATCGTCGGGGTGGCCCTGCTCGCTGCCGTGTTCGGCTGGGTCCTGTACGCCCTGTGGCGCGGTCCGCGCCCGACCCCGGTGGCGCTCACCGCGGGCGCGGCCCTGACGGCACTCGCCGCGATCGCCGCCATCGGCAACGCTCTGAGCTTCACGGCGGTGTCCGTCGGAGCGGGCCTGCTGGCGGGCATGGCCACGGCGCGCCCCCTCGCCGACGAGTCGTCGGGCCGTGCCGGGCGAGGCCAGACGCGTGGAGCGGGTCGCGCCCCTGCGTGGTGACGGGCGTCCGGCGCCCTGGGCGTCACCATCCGGTGATCACAGCCCGTGATCAGCTCGGTGATCACAGCCGGTGACAGAATCCCTGTGGCTCAATGCGCGGGAGCGCCCGGCTTGGTGGGCCGCAGGCGTGCCTCGATCACCCGTACGGCGGCCTCCGCGTCGTCCACGGTGATCGTGAAGGTGTGCCCGTCCCACAGTTCGAGCTCGACGCCCTCGCCGCGTCGTACGACCACCGCGGTGCCCTTCTCGGGGCGCCACCGGTAACCCCAGCCGCCCCAGTGGCGGGGGGTGACATGGGAGATGTACGTGGCGCCGGCCACGCTGGAAAGGGGGATACGGCGGCGGGGCACACCGATGTGACCGCAGCGCACCTCGAGGTGCTCCTCGTCGACGCGCAGGGCGACGTGCACGAAGGCGAGCGTTCCGAAGAGGACCAGCAGCCCGGCGGCAATGCACCCGACGACGGCCATGACCAGTGGGGCGATGCCGGACGTCCACGCCGAGGCGACGGCCAGCTCGATGCCGAGCGCCATGCAGGCGGCGCCCACGAGCGCCAGCAGCCACTGCACCCGGTTCGTGGCACGGCCGGTCCAGACGTCCGTGTGCGGGTGGGGGGCGTTCTCGCCGTGGCGGTGGTCCCTCATGTCTTCGAGGGTACTCAGATTTCGCTCCGCTGGTACCTCGTGGCGGAGCGTGACTGCGCCGGTCGGGGCGTCGCGTCGATCCGGTGCGCCGGTGACCGTCGGTGACCGGTTCTCCCGTCAGCGGGCCGGCGTGACCGCCTGCAGCAGACGCCCTTCGGCGTACGCCAGGGCGGGGGCGGGCAGCGTGCCCTCACGTCCGCTGAGCAGCACGGTGAGCGTGCCGTGCGGGGTGGCCCCCGGAGCGGGCTGCCGGCCGAGGCGGCGCAGGGCCTGGGCGGCCACGGCTCCGGCGGAGCCGTGCAGCACGATGGGCGGGCGGCCGGGTCGCTGGACGGCGGCCCGGATGCGCTCGGCGACCAGTTCGTAGTGGGTGCAGCCGAGGACGACGGTGGTCACCTCGTCCGGGGTGAGGGCGGCAGCTGCTGCCACGGCCGCGTCGATCGCCGCCTCGTCCGCGTGTTCCACGGCCTCGGCGAGGCCCCAGCAGGGCACCTCGGTGACGGGCACGCCACCGGCGAAGTCCTTGATCAGGTTCTGCTGGTAGGGGCTGCCCGTGGTGGCCGGGGTGGCCCAGATGGCGAAGTGGCCGCCGCCGGCCGCGGCCGGTTTGATCGCGGGGACGGTGCCGATGACCGGGAGATCCGGTTCGAGGCGGGCGCGCAGGGCGGTCAGCGCGTGCACGGTCGCGGTGTTGCAGCCGACGATCAGGGCCTCGGGGCGGCGCGCCGCGGCGGCTTCGGCGACGGCCAGGGCGCGCTCGGTGAGATCCTCGACGGTGCGCGGGCCCCACGGCATGCCGTCGGGGTCCAGGGAGAGCACGAGATCGGCGTCGGGGCGCAGCCGTCGTACCGCGGCGGTGGCCGCCAGCAGGCCGATTCCGGAATCCATGAGCGCGATCTTCACCCGATCACGATAGACGATGAGCCGTCCGGGGCAGCGCCGGTGGGGCAGACTGCGGCCGTGAGCGCCGTTGTGTGGACTGCCGCTGGATCACTCCTGGCCTGGTTGTGGCTGCTGCTCTGTCAGGGCTTCTTCTGGCGCACCGATGTGCGACTGCCGTCGCGCGCGGAGCCGGACGTATGGCCGTCCGTGTGCGTCGTCGTCCCCGCCCGCGACGAGGCGGCCGTGCTGCCCGCCGCGCTGCCCTCGCTGCTCCTGCAGGACTATCCGGGACGGGCGGAGGTCTTCCTCGTCGACGACGGCAGCTCGGACGGCACCGGTGAGCTGGCGCGTGAGCTGGCGCGCCGGCACGGTGGGCTGCCGCTGACGGTGGGGTCGCCGGGCGAGCCTCCGGCGGGCTGGACCGGCAAGCTGTGGGCGGTGCGCCACGGCATCGGGCTGGCACGCGCGCATGATCCCGAGTACTTCCTCCTGACGGACGCCGACATCGCACACGCTCCGGACAGTCTGTGGGAGCTGGTGGCGGCGGCCCGCTGCGGTGATTACGACGTCGTCTCCCAGATGGCCCGGCTGCGGGTGGACAGTGTTTGGGAACGGTTCGTCGTGCCGGCGTTCGTCTATTTCTTCGCGCAGCTCTACCCCTTCCGCCGGATCGCCAAGGCGGGCCGGACGGCGGCCGCGGCCGGGGGCTGCGTCCTGCTGCGGGCGGAGACCGCGGAGCGGGCACGGATCCCGGACGCGATCCGGCACGCCGTGATCGACGACGTGGCGCTCGCCCGGGCCGTCAAGCGCGGCGGCGGCCGCGTCTGGCTCGGGCTCGCCGAGCGGGTGGACAGCGTGCGGCCGTATCCGCGGCTGCACGACCTGTGGCGCATGGTCTCGCGCAGCGCGTACGCCCAGCTGCGGCACAGCCCCTTGCTACTCGCCGGGACGGTCGCCGGGCTGGTGCTGGTGTATGTGATCCCGCCCGCGGCGGTCCTGACCGGCCTCGCGGCAGGCAGCACGCCGGCGGCGGTTCTCGGCGGTCTCGCGTGGCTCGTCATGGCGGGGACGTACGTCCCGATGCTCCGCTACTACAGGCAGCCGCTGTGGCTCGCTCCGCTGCTGCCGTTCACGGCGTTCCTCTATCTGCTCATGACCGTCGACTCGGCGGTGCAGCACTACCGGGGACGGGGTGCGGCCTGGAAGGGCCGCACCTATGCGCGTCCGGACGCCCTGCCCGACGAGGGCTGACGGCCGCCGGAGGAGTCACTTCCGGCCGGGGGTCCAGTTCATGCCCCAGCCGTAGGCGTGGTCGACGGTCCGCTGCGGACTCACCCCGCGCTCGGGGACCAGGTAGCGCGCCTCGCGCTGGACGACCAGGTCGCTTCCGGTGTTGGTGATCAGGGCGAGCGCGCACACGAGCGAGGGGACCGTGCACTCGTCGAGGGAGAACTCGATCGGCGCCCCGTGCTGCGGCTGGAGCGTGACCGAGGCGTGCAGATCGGCGAAGGAACGGGCGCCTTCGTAGATGGTGACGAAGACGAGGATGCGCCGGAAGGCGTTCTTGTGGTCGAGGTTGACGGTGAGGTTCTCACCGCTCGACAGGGCGCCGGTGCGGTCGTCACCGTCGAGGTGGATGTACGGCGGCCGGTGCAGCGCTCCGAAACTGTTGCCGAGGGCCTGGACGACGCCCTTGCTGCCGTCGGTGAGTTCGTACAGCGCGCACAGGTCGAGGTCGAGGTCGGAGTGCATGGCGGTCGGACGTCCGAACTTGCTGCTCCACCCCGAGAACTGCTTGCGCACCTCCCAGTTGAGGTTGACGTGCAGGGCTCCGGAGGTGCCGCCCTGTTTGGTGAGGGAGACGGACGGGGCCGCCTTGGTGAGCGTCACCTTGGTGAGGCGGACCGGCGTGGTCGGCGCGGCGGGCGGGGGCGGAGCGGCGGGCTGGGGCATCTGCGGGGGCGCGTACGCGGCGGACGGCGCGGCTGCGGGCGGCGCCGTGGCGGGGGCCGGTGCCGCCTGCTGCGGCTCGTCCACCGTGATGCCGTAGTCCGTGGCCAGCCCTTCGAGGCCGCTGCTGTAGCCCTGGCCCACGGCGCGGAACTTCCAGGCGCCCTGGCGACGGTAGAACTCGCCCAGCACGAAAGCGGTTTCGGTGGTGGCGCCCGGGTTGTCGAAACGGGCTACCGGCGTGCCCTGAGCGGCATCCTGGACCTCGATGTACAGGCCGGGGACCTGTCCGAACGTGCCGCCGTCGGCCGAGGCGGCGAGGACGACGGTCTCGATGGCGGGTTCCACGCGCGCGAGGTCGACGAGGAGCGTGTCGGTCACCCGGCCGCCGGTGGTGCGCTTGCCCTCGTGCCGGATCGCGCCGGAGGAGTGCGCGGGCTGGTTGTAGAAGACGAAGTCCGCATCGGAGCGGACCTTCCCGCTCACCAGCAGCAAAGCGGAGGCGTCGGCGTCGGGCACGCCGGCTCCGGCCCGCCATCCCAATTCCACCCGCAACGCGGCGGTCGGCACCGGAGTATTTGAACCTTTCAGCATTTGCACGTCCGCCCCCATTGCGTGTCGCCGCGCCGGGCCCGTCCCGGCCGTCCGTCGAGTTTCGTGCGCACAACCTAATTGCTCGCCCCGGCGAAGTCCCCTGCCCGACCGCCACGGAGACCGGCGGCCGACCGCCGGTAACCCGCCCGGAACTCGGCCTTTACACGATCAAGGCCTCGTTCGCCGCCCCTTTTTGGCGAGTTCGCTCGCATTGGGGATCCCGGGTCACTGCGGACACGGAAAACAACCCTCTTATCGGTCTCCCCAACGAGCACATCGTTGGCTTAACTTATGTGGCATGACCTCCCCCCGCTCCACCTATGGCGGCGGCTACTACTCCGCCTCCTTCCCGGACACCCCGATCTACGACAGGCTCGTCGCCGAGCGGGGTACCCCGCAGATCGCCCCGATCCGGGTCCCCGCCCAGTACGACATGCCGGGCAGCAACCTGCCCGCCCTCCCGTCGGCGCTGCCCGCCCTTCCGGCAGCCCCCTCCCAGCCCGCCTACGGCTATCCGCAGGCGCAGCAGCCCGCCCCGCTGCAGCAGGCGCCCGCGGCGTACATCCCGCAGCAGGCCACCGCTCCGCGCGGCTACCCCGGCCCCCAGCCGCAGCAGCCGCGCCCGGCGGCCCCCGCGGGCTACGAGGCGATGCGCCCCGCGGCTCCCCGGCCGGCCCCGGCGCCCTACCAGGATCCGTACAACAGCCAGCAGTACCGCGGATACTGAGCCGGACTCGGGGGCTGTCGATGCCGGCTGGCACGATGGCCCCATGGGGAACGCTCACCTGCACTCGATCCACGTCCATCCGGTCAAGGCGGTCCGGGGCCTGGCGCCCCGGCAGGCCGTCGTCGAGCCCTGGGGGCTGGCCGGAGACCGGCGTTGGGTGCTGATCGACGCCGGGGGAAAGGTCGTCACGCAACGCCAGCAGCCGCGACTCGCGCTCGCCGCCGCCGAGCTGCTGCCCGGTGGCGGCGTACGCCTGTCCGCGCCGGGCATGCCGCCGCTGACCGTGCCCGTACCCCGGCCCTCGGTCACCGTGCCGGTGGAGATCTTCCGCGACAAGGTCGAGGCGGTCCCGGCCGAGGACGACGCCGCGCACGCCTGGTGCAGTTCCCACCTCGGCATCGAGGTGCGCCTGGTGCACCTGGACGATCCGGCCACGCGCAGACCCCTCGCCCCGGAGTACGCGCGCCCCGGTGAGACCGTCTCCTTCGCCGACGGCTTTCCGCTGCTGCTCACCACGACGGCCTCGCTCGACGCCCTCAACTCCCTGATCGCGCAGGGCGAGTACGCGGACGAGGGCCCGCTGCCCATGAACCGCTTCCGGCCGAACGTGGTCGTGACGGGCACCCCCGCGTGGGCCGAGGACGACTGGTCGCGCCTCGCCATCGGGGACGTGCCCTTCCGCGTGGCCAAGACCTGCGGCCGGTGCGTGGTGACCACCACCGACCAGGACACCGGCGAGCGCGGCCGCGAGCCCCTGTTCAGCCTGGGACGGCACCGCCGGCGCGACGGCAAGCTGGTCTTCGGCCAGAACCTGGTGCCGCTGTCCCGCGGCACGATCCGGGTCGGGGATCCGCTCAGGATTCTCGAATAGCTCTTCGGGCGCGGCGGGAACCGTGCCGCAGGTCCGGGCGTTTGGGCTTGTGTGAGAAATTCGTGAGAGGCCCTGGGGAGAG
>NZ_JBEOXI010000186.1:0-16931 GCF_040296465.1 Streptomyces sp. NPDC002130 | reverse complement strand
CATCCCGGAGCGGGACCCCGACGGGCCGCTCTACAACACCTCCCTCGTCTTCTCCCCCTCCGGCGATCTGGCCGCCGCCTACCGCAAGATCCACCGCTTCGGCTTCGACAAGGGCGAGGCCGTGCTGATGGGCGCGGGCACCGAGCTGGTGACGGTGCGTCTGCCCGCGACGACGCTGGGCCTGTCGACCTGCTACGACCTCCGCTTCCCCGAACTCTTCCGCGGTCTGGTGGACGCCGGTGCCGAGACGCTCGTGGTGTCGGCGGGCTGGCCGGAGCGCCGCCGCTCCCACTGGACGCTGCTGGCCCAGGCGCGGGCCGTGGAGAACCAGTCGTTCCTCCTCGCCTGCGCAACGGCCGGGACGCACGCCGGGGTTCCCCAGGCCGGTCACTCGATCGTGGTCGATCCGTGGGGCGAGGTGCTGGCGCAGGCCGGTGCCGACGAGGAGGTCCTCACGGTGGAGTTCGATCCGGGGAAGGTCGCCACCACCCGGGAGCAGTTCCCGGCGCTGAAGGACCGGCTGCTGGGACTTCAGCCGCCTCGCCGGCCCTGAGGACGCGGCCCCCAGCACGGACTCCAGGGTGGCTCAGTCCTCCCGCTCCTTCTCCGCCAGGTGGATCACACACACGGCCACCGCGATCAGCAGCGCCGGATCCGCGTCCTCGCGGACGACGTCCACGCCGTAGGTGTCCCGCAGGGTCAGCCACCGCCGGGAGATCACCGCCAGCAGCTCCCCGTCGTACTCGACGGCGAACTCCCGGTCGAGGACCTTTCCGCTGACGTCCAGCTCGTTGCCGTCGGCCAGGGACACCCGGTAGTGGTTGCGCAGCAGGGACAGCCGTTTCCTGCGGATCGTCGCCAGCGGCTCCCCGCTGCGCTGGAGCACCATGGTGTCGCGCAGGGCGAGCATCTTCTGGTGGATGTCGACGAGGACGCGCCCCTGGGTGTCCTTCAACTCCCAGGTGTCCCGCAGCCGCAGGGCCTTGCCGTCGACGAGGAACACCTTGCTGCCGCGGTCGTCCTCGATCCAGTAGTCGTCACCGAAGCCGAGAAGCCGGTCGTACACGAGGAATCTCATGAGACCAGGGCTTCCCCGCGGCCCGGTCCAAAACGCCGCCTGTAGGCCGACGGGCTGAGCCCGGTCACCTGTCGCAGCCGTGCCCGCAGGTTGGCGGCCGTTCCGAGCCCGCTCCCCGCCGCCACCACGTCCATCCGCTCCTCGCCCCGCTCGATGAGCCGGCAGGCCAGCGCCACGCGCTCCTCGGTCAGCCACGCCAGCGGGGTGGTGCCGAGCTGTGCGCGGAAGCGGCGGTGGAGCGTGGCGGGGCTGACCCGCGCTCGGGCGGCCAGGTCCGCCACCGCCAGGGGCTCCCCCAGCCGCTCCTGCGCCCACGCCAGCAGCGGGGCCAAGGACTCGTCCCGCACCTCCGGGACCGGCCGCTCGACGAACTGCCGCTGCCCGCCGTCGCGGTGCGCGGCGAACACCAGCCGGCGGGAGACGTGGTTGGCCATCTCCGCCCCGTGGTCACGCCGCCAGATGTACAGCCCGAGGTCGAGCGCGGCCGCGCTGCCGGCGGCGGTGAGCAGGTCGCCCTCGTCGACGAACAGCACGTCCGGCTCCAGCAGCACCTCCGGGTGCAGCCGTCGGAAGGAATCCGCCCAGCGCCAGTGGGTCGCCGCCCGCCGCCCGTCCAGCAGCCCGGCCTCGGCGAGGGCGAAGGTGCCGGTGCAGAAGCTCATGACCCGGGCGCCACGCGCGTGTGCGCGCCGTATGGCGTCGAGAACGTCGGGGCCGCGCGGCACGACGTTGTCCGGTCGGCCCGGGACGACCAGGGTGTCCGCCTCCGCCACGGCGTCCAGGCCCCGGACGCCGGTGAGCGTGAAGAACCCGTGGTTCATCCGGATCTCCGGCACGGGCGCGCACAGCGTCACCTCGTACGGAGGCGACGTCAGCCCCAGTTCAGGCCGAGGCAGCCCGAACAGTTCGGTGGCCACCCCGACCTCGAAGGGATTGGTGCCCTCGTCGACGATCACGGCGACCCGATGCGGGCGCTGCGAGGATCCTTGCGACATGTGCGACTCCTATCACTCGCACGACACCCAAGGCACCCCGCAGGATCGCCTCATGACCCAGGAACCCGTCGCCCTCGCCGACGCCCTCGCCACCTTCTCCGAGCACTGGAGCCCCCGCATCGTCACCGCCGTGAACGACTACGACGTCCGTATCGCCAAGGTGGAGGGCGAACACGTCTGGCACGTCCACGAGCACACCGACGAGTTCTTCCTCGTCCTCGACGGCGAACTGCACATCGCCCTGCGCGAGCCGGCCGGCGAGCGCGCGGTGGTCCTGCCACGAGGCAGTGTTTTCACGGTCCCGCGCGGCACCGAACACAAGCCGTCCGCTCCGGCCCCCACCGCCATCCTCATGTTCGAACCCACGGGCACCCTCACCGTCGGCGATCGCCACGACGAGGTACCGGACCACGTGGACGCCACGAGGGGGCATGCGCTGGGGTGAACCGCGGCCATCCCGCCGGAACCGCCGCACAGCGGCAAGGGCGCGGGCACCCAGCTGCCCCGCGCCCTCGAACTCGACCCTTCCGTAGGGAAGGTGTGCCGCAGATTTCCGCGATGGACGTCCGCGAGCCTGCGGGATCAGACCCCGTAGCCGTCGCTGTAGCCGTCGCGGCGGTGGTGGTGCACCGCCGGGTCCTCGACCACCTGGGTCGTGGGGGGCACCACCACGCGACGGCGCCTGGCGATGCTGCTGAACGTGGTGACGCCGATCAGTCCGACGATCATCAGGATGATGCCGACCAGGTCGAGGTTGACCCCCTGCATGTCCCAGTCGGTCGCGAACGTGAGGATGGCTCCCACGGCGATGAGGATGATGCATCCGCCGAGGCCCATGTGTGTCGCCTCCCTGTACGGTCCGGTCGTTCCGGTCCCGGAACACCGGGTACCCCCGCGGCGAACACCCATGCGGTCGACCCTCGTTCTACCTTTCGAGGAACGCCGTCAGCGCATTGGCGAGCAGGAACGGGTCGTCGGCGCCGCACAGTTCGCGGACGCTGTGCATCGACAGGATGGCCACGCCGATGTCGACGGTCCTGATGCCGTGCCGCGCGGCGGTGATGGGGCCGATCGTGGTGCCGCAGGGCATGGAGTTGTTGGAGACGAAGGACTGGAAGGGCACGTCGGCCGCCTCGCAGGCCGCCGTGAACTCCGCGCGTCCCGAACCGTCCGTTGCGTAGCGGTTGTTGACGTTGACCTTGAGGATCGGGCCGCCGTTGACGCGCGGGTGGTGCGTCGGGTCGTGCCGCTCCGCGTAGTTGGGGTGGACGGCGTGGCCCGTGTCGGAGGACAGGCAGACCGTGCCGGCGAAGGCACGGGCCCGGTCCTCGTAGGAGCCGCCGCGGGCGAACACCGAGCGCTCCAGCACGTTGCCGAGCAGGGGCCCGTCCGCGCCGGTGTCCGACTGGGAGCCGTTCTCCTCGTGGTCGAAGGCGGCCAGGACCGGGATGGAGGTGGGCGCGGACGCCCCGGTCGCCACGGCTGCCAGGGCCGCCGTGCCCGCATGCACCGACAGGAGGTTGTCCATCCGCGGGCCGGCCAGCAGCTCGCGGTCGCGGCCCAGGTAGGCGGGCGGCTCCACGGAGTGCGTCATCAGGTCCCAGCCGGTGACCTCGCCCGCCGGGATGCCGGCCGACTCCTCCAGGAAGGCGATCAGGTCGCCGTCGCGGACGTCGCGGCCGAGGCCCCACACGGGCTGCATGTGCCGCTGCTTGTCGAGCTTGAGGCCGTCGGCCGTCACCGTGCGGTCCAGGTGGATGGCGAGCTGCGGGACGCGCAGCAGCGGCCGGTCGACGTTGACCAGGCGCGTCGAGCCGTCGCGCAGGGTCAGCCGGCCCGCGATGCCGAGATCGCGGTCCAGCCAGGAGTTGAGCAGCGGCCCGCCGTAGATCTCCACGGCCACCTGGCGCCAGCCGTGCGCCCCGCTGTCGGGGAGCGGCTTGACACGCAGGTTGGGGGAGTCGGTGTGGGCGCCGACGATCCGGAACGGCGTGTGGGGGGCGGCGCCCTCCGGCACGTACCAGGCGACGATCGCGCCGCCGCGCAGCACGTACTTGCCACCGCGCGTCCCGTCCCAGGCGTCCGTCTCGGCGACCTGCCTGAAGCCGGCCTTCTCCAGCCGTTCGGCAGCTGTGGCCACGGCGTGGTACGGCGACGGGCTCGCCGCCAGGAAGGTCATGAGGTCGTCGGTGTGGCCGCGGTCGAAGCGGGCTGGTTGGGTCATGGCTTCACCTTAACGACGGACGAGGGCCTGTTCCCACGGTAGGGAACAGGCCCTCGAACAGAGGACGTGAAAGACCTAGAACGCGGCCTCGTCCAGCTCCATCAGGTCCAGCTCGACACCCTCGGCGACCTTGCGGGCCAGGGTGACGCCCGGCAGGACGTTGGCGGCGAAGAACTTCGCGGCGGCGATCTTGCCGGTGTAGAAGGCCTTGTCCTTGGCGGAGGCCGTCTCCAGCTTCTCGGCGGCGACCGCGGCGCCCTTGAGCAGCAGGTAGCCGACGACGACGTCACCGGAGGCCATCAGCAGGCGGGTGGTGTTCAGGCCCACCTTGTAGATGTTCTTGACGTCCTGCTCTGTGGCGGCGAGGTCGGTGAGCATCAGGCCGACGATGGCCTCCAGCTCGACCGCGGCCTTGGCGAGGTGCTCGCGGGCCGCGCCCAGCTCCTCACCGCCCTCACCGAGCGCCAGGAACTTCTTGATGTCCTCGGCGAGGGAGTTCAGCGCGGCGCCCTGGTTGCGGACGATCTTCCGGAAGAAGAAGTCCTGGCCCTGGATGGCCGTGGTGCCCTCGTAGAGGGTGTCGATCTTGGAGTCCCGGATGTACTGCTCGATCGGGTACTCCTGCAGGAAGCCGGAGCCGCCGAAGGTCTGCAGCGACTGGGCGAGCTGCTCGTAGCCCTTCTCGGAGCCGTAGCCCTTGACGATGGGCAGGAGCAGGTCGTTCAGCGCCTCCAGGGCGGAGACGTCCTCGCCGGCGGCCTCCTTGACCTGGATCTCGTCCTGGATGGAAGCCGTGTAGAGCACCAGGGCGCGCATGCCCTCGGCGTACGCCTTCTGCGTCATGAGCGAGCGGCGCACGTCGGGGTGGTGGGTGACGGTGACCTTGGGCGCGGTCTTGTCCATGAAGTTCGCCAGGTCGGGGCCCTGGACGCGCTCCTTGGCGTACTCCAGGGCGTTGAGGTAGCCCGTGGAGAGCGTGGAGATCGCCTTCGTGCCGACCATCATGCGGGCGAACTCGATGATGCGGAACATCTGGCGGATGCCGTCGTGCTTGTCGCCGATCAGCCAGCCCTTGGCGGGGTGCTGGTCGCCGAAGGTCATCTCGCAGGTGTTGGAGGCCTTGAGGCCCATCTTGTGCTCGACGTTCGTGGCGTAGACGCCGTTGCGCTCGCCCAGCTCGCCGGTCTCGAAGTCGAAGAGGTACTTCGGGACGAGGAAGAGGGACAGGCCCTTGGTGCCGGGGCCGGCGCCCTCGGGGCGGGCCAGCACGTAGTGGAGGATGTTCTCCGACATGTCGTGCTCACCGGACGTGATGAAGCGCTTCACGCCCTCGATGTGCCAGGAGCCGTCCTCCTGCTGCACGGCCTTGGTGCGGCCGGCGCCCACGTCGGAGCCCGCGTCGGGCTCGGTGAGCACCATGGTGGAGCCCCACTGCTTCTCGGTGGCGACCTTGGCTATGTGCTTCTGGACCTCGTTGCCCTCCTCGAAGAGGATGCCGGCGAAGGCCGGACCCGAGGAGTACATCCACACGGCCGGGTTGGCGCCCAGGATCAGCTCGGCGTAGGCCCAGATCAGGGAGCGGGGCGAGGTGGTGCCGCCGATCTCCTCGGGCAGGCCGAGACGCCAGTACTCGGAGTCCATGAAGGCCTGGTAGCTCTTCTTGAAGGACGCGGGAACCGGCGCGGTGTTGGTCTGCGGGTCGAAGACCGGCGGGTTGCGGTCGGCGTCGATGAAGGACTCGGCCAGCTCGTTCTCGGAGAGGCGGGTCAGCTCCTCCAGGACGCTCTTGGCGGTCTCGACGTCCATCTCCTCGAACGGGCCGGTGCCGTACACCTTGTCGCGCCCGAGTACTTCGAAGAGGTTGAACTCGATGTCGCGGAGATTCGACTTGTAGTGCCCCATGGCGACGGCTCCCGGCTCCGTAGAGAGATCGGCGAGGCACTGGATCCTCGCGCTAGTTCACGTACCAACAAGTAGCTACGATGATGCTACCCGTCGGTAATAAGAAGCAACCCCGAACCGTCATCTGTGACAGGTCACACCGGAACGGTCAATGCCGCGGTGTAGCCGTCCCTCGCGCTGCCCGTCATCGTCGCCAGCTGCCGGTCGTGGCCGTCGCTGAAAATACCGTCGTCCTCCAGGGACAGGCTGCTCAGGTTCCGCACACTCGCGCCGTAGCCGTCCGTGGCGTAGACCGTGTCGCACACGTCCTTCGGGAAGGCCAGCTGCGAGGTGTTCGTGATCGACGTCGCCGCGGTGGCGTCGGCCAGGCTGCCGTAGACCTCGAAGTGCAGGTGCGGCCAGCGGCCCGGGTAGCAGCCAGGGAAGACGCTGGCGAACGTGACCCGGCCCCGGTCGTCGCTCTCCTGCACGCCCCGCAGGTAGTTCTCCTCGGTGACGCCCTCGGAGTACAGGGAGTAGGCGCCGTCCCGGTCGCAGTGCCAGAGGTAGACGGCCGCGCCCTTCTTCGGCGCCTGGCAGCCGGAGGCCGCGTCCACGAGCGTGAGCCTGATCGTCAGGGGCACGCCCTCGGCCGTGCCGCCCGCGGAGTCGCCGAAGCTCCGGGTGATGTCGCTGCGGACGACCCCGCTCTCCTTCAGCACGTTCACGCCGTTCGAGCCGTCGCCGGGGAAGGGCCCGGCCGTCTCCTCGGGGATCTCCGCGCACCCCGCCGACGAGGAGGAGGGGGACGCCGAGGTGCCGGTCTCCGAGGTGCCGGTCTCCGAGGTGCAGCCCACCAGCGGGACCAGGCTCGCGCCCGCCATCAGCCGGATCATCCGGCGGCGGGCGAGGACGGGCAGGTCGTGGGAGAGGCCCCCGTCGTGCGCGGGTGGGCCCTCGTCGTGGCGTGCGTTCATGCCACGACGCTACGAGCGCGGACCGCGGCGATCCACAGACCGGGCGCTGTCGACTCGCTGTCGGTTTGCCGGGACCGCGGTACCGGCCCGCCGGCCCGTCCGCTCTCGGTACGCTTGCGCCCATGTACGGCTACGACCAGACAGCGGGCCCGCAAGGGCAGTACGCCCCTCCGCAGCAGCCGATGTCCGGTGGATACGGGCAGCAGCCGCCGCTGTACCCCGAGCCGTCCCCGCCCTCCCTCACGGACGCGGTGCGCGCCTTCACCACCGGGCAGATGGCCGCCGAGGATTTCCAGCAGGTCTTCGCGACGTCGAAGGTGTACTGCCCGCGCGGCGACAACCCCGGCTTCCTCGCCCTGCACAACACCCAGCAGCCGGTGATCCCGATGTTCAGCACGCTCAAGGAGCTGCGCCGGTACGCGGGCAAGGAGTCCAAGTACTTCGTGATCACCGGTGCCGAGGTGCTGGACCTGCTGCCGACCGGCTACGGCTTCGTCCTCGACATGGAGGGCGAGCACCGCATGGTGTTCGACGCGAAGGCCGTGGAGCAGATGGTCGAGTTCGCGATGCGCCGGATGTATGGCGGCTGAGACCCGGCAGTAGTCACTTCGGCAGGCGCAGTGACAGGCCGTCGAGGACGACGTCCAGGCCGTAGGCGAACTTCATGTCACGCAGCGCCACCGGGTCGGTGGTGGCTTCCTCGACCTCGGCGTGCGGAATGGCCAGGTGGGTGTGGTCGGCCGCGGCCCGCTGTGCCGCGGGCATCAGCCGGGCGATGAAGCCGGCCTCGTCCTCGCCGGACCGGGCGACGGTGGTGAGCCAGGCGGCCTCCGCGTTGCTCATGCCCATGACGTACGAGAACACGGTCTCGATCGCGCGGCTCGGCTCGGGGAATCCCGCCGCGGTGAACAGGGCAGCCAGCCGCTCCGAGAAGCTCATGTAGTTCGGCCCCAGGTAGGCGAGCCCGGCCTGGCCGAGGACCAGGGTCAGCCAGGGATGCCGTAGCGCCGTCGTACGGAAGGACCCGGCCGCCTCGGTCACCGCCGCGCGCCAGTCGGGGGCGCTCGCCGGCGGGACGTGGATCTCGGCGGCGACCTCGTCCACCGCGAGCTCCATCAGCTCGTCCTTCGTCGCCACGTGCCGGTACAGCGAGGTCGCTCCCGCGTTCAGGCGCGCGCCGAGTTTGCGCATGGAGAGCGCCTCGATGCCCTCGGCGTCGAGCATCGCGATCGCCTCGCGCACGATCGCGTCCCGGCTGAGCGCGGGCTGGTCGGTCCGGCGCTGCTCGCGGGTCCAGACGGACGGGATGGGGTCCTTGTCCTTCGTCCTGCTCATCGGGCTCCTCCTGGTGGACCTCGGCTTGAACCTCGGGGCGCGAACAGCGTGCGCAGTCAGCGTACAGAACTCAGGGATTGCGCACACCGTTCCACTGTGCGTACAGTGTGCGCATCGAAGGAACGGTGTTCGCGGGAGGGGAAGAGGACATGGAAGCTCGCAATCCACGCCGCTGGTGGATCCTGATCGTGCTGTGTCTCAGCACGCTGGTCCTGGTCGTCGACAACATGGCGCTGACGGTCGCGGTGCCCACGCTGACCGAGGACCTCGGGGCGAGCGCCCAGGACATGCAGTGGATCCTCGACTCCTACACCCTGGTCTTCGCCGGGCTGCTGCTGACCTCGGGAAGCCTCGGGGACCGGTTCGGGCGCCGGAGGGTGATGCTGATCGGGCTGCTGCTGTTCGGGGCGGCCTCGCTGGGGGCGGTGTTCTGCTCCACCCCGGGTGAGCTGATCGCGGTGCGGATCGCGATGGGCGTCGGCGGCGCGCTGATCATGCCCTCGACCCTGTCGATCCTGATCACCGTCTTCGAGGAGGACGAGCGGCCCAAGGCGATGGCCGCGTGGGGCTCGGTGTCGATGCTGGGGCTGGTCGGCAGCCCGGTGCTCGGCGGCGTACTGATCGACCACTTCGCCTGGCAGGCGATCTTCCTGATCAACGTGCCGATCGTCGGCCTGGCCCTGCTGGCGGGTGTGCTGCTGATGCCGGAGTCGAAGGCGCCGTGGCAGAAGCCGGACCCGCTGGGCGCGGTGCTGTCGGCGGTGGGCATGACGGCCCTGGTGTGGTGGATCATCGAGATCCCGCAGCACGGGGCGTTCGACGGCCGCTCCCTCGTCGTCCTGGCCGTCGCGGTGCTCGCTCTGGCCGGCTTCGTGACCTGGCAGAACGTGACCCCCTCGCCGATGGTCCCGCTGGCCCTCTTCAAGCACCGCAACTTCAGCGGCGGTTCGCTCTCCCTGGCGCTCGTCCAGATCGGCAACGCCGGTCTGCTGCTGGTGCTGACGCAGTACCTCCAGTTCGTCCTCGGCTGGTCCGCGGTCAAGGCGGGCCTGGCCTTCCTGCCGCTGGCCGTGGCCGCGCTGGCCGGCAACGCGGCCGGGGCGCAGCTCGCCGTCAAGGCGGGCAACCGGTTCGTCATCCTCGGCGGGATGCTGCTGATGGCCGCGTCCTTCGGGCTGCTGACCACGCTCAGCGCCGACAGCGGCTTCACGGTCCCGGCCGTGGCGCTGGGGATCCTGGGCCTGGGCGCCGGTCTGGCGATGCCGGCCGCGGTGGCCGCGCTGATGGGCACCATCCCGGAGGACAAGGCCGGCGTCGGCTCGGCCCTCAACGACACCATCCAGCAGTCCGGCACCGCCCTCGGCATCGCGATCCTCGGCTCCCTGCTCACCTCCGGCTACGCGGACGAGATGCCGGCCGGCGCCCCCGGGCAGGCCCGGGAGTCCATCGGCGGGGCGCTGGCCGTCGCCGCAGGTGACACGGGGCTGGTGCGGGCGGCCCGGGAGGCCTTCGCCGCCTCGATGTCGACGACCTTCACGATCAGCGCGCTCGGGGTCCTGGCGGCGGCGGTCGTGGCCGCGCTGGTGATGCGGGACCGGAAGCCCGAGCCGGCCGGGTCCTCGTCCGCCGAGGCCGTGAGCGAGGAGCGCGAGCTGGTCGCCTGACCTGTCCCGGACACCCGAGGCCGTCACCCCGCAACGGGGTGACGGCCTTTCGCCATGCCGGTCTCCCGTGGTTCGCTGCGCCGTCCCCCCCCGGGTGGGAATGCCCTCCGGGTTTTCTCTGTTCTGGGTGGCAGGAAGTTCAACGCTCAACTAAACTGGGCGTACACGAGGAGGAACCGACATGCCTGCAGTGACCGTCGAGAACCCGTTGACGCTGCCCCGCGTGACCGCGCCGGCCGACGCCGTGGCACGTCCCGTGCTCACCGTCACGACCGCTCCGAGCGGTTTCGAGGGCGAGGGCTTCCCGGTACGCCGGGCGTTCGCGGGGATCAACTACCGCCACCTCGACCCGTTCATCATGATGGACCAGATGGGCGAGGTGGAGTACGCGCCGGGCGAGCCCAAGGGCACGCCGTGGCACCCGCACCGCGGCTTCGAGACCGTCACCTACATCATCGACGGCATCTTCGACCACCAGGACTCCAACGGCGGTGGCGGCACCATCACCAACGGCGACACCCAGTGGATGACCGCGGGCTCGGGCCTGCTGCACATCGAGGCCCCACCCGAGCATCTCGTCGTCTCCGGCGGGCTCTTCCACGGCCTGCAGCTGTGGGTGAACCTCCCGGCCAAGGACAAGATGATGGCCCCGCGCTACCAGGACATCCGCAGCGGCTCGGTCCAGCTGCTCACCTCCCCCGACGGCGGCGCGCTGCTGCGCGTCATCGCCGGTGAGCTGGACGGCCACGAGGGCCCCGGCATCACGCACACGCCGATCACGATGGTTCACGCGACCCTCGCGCCGGGTGCGGAGCTCACCCTGCCGTGGCGCGAGGACTTCAACGGCCTGGCGTACGTCCTGGCGGGCAAGGGCGCGGTCGGTGCGGAGCGGCGCCCGGTCCACATGGGCCAGACGGCCGTCTTCGGCGCGGGCTCCTCGCTGACCGTCCGCGCGGACGAGAAGCAGGACGGGCACACGCCGGACCTGGAGGTCGTCCTGCTCGGCGGACAGCCCATCCGCGAGCCCATGGCCCACTACGGCCCGTTCGTCATGAACACCAAGGACGAGCTCATGCAGGCCTTCGAGGACTTCCAGAAGGGCCGCCTGGGCACGGTGCCGGCGGTGCACGGAATGACCGCGGGCGGTCCGCAGGACTGACGCGGCACCGGGGCGGCTGACGCCCCGTCACCCTGGCGGGCCTCCCTGACGGGACGGCCCGCCCGGGGCGTGATCGGGTGGGCATGTGCAGGCCTCCACCCCGGTGCTCCCCGAAGCCGCCCGGCGTTTCGCCGCCTGGTGTGCCGTTCTGCTGCTCGCCGCCGGGGTCGTCTACGTCGGGATCCGGCTCGTCGTGGAGTTCCGGACCGCCGTCGTGCCCGTGCTGCTCGCGCTGCTCGGCACGGCGCTGCTCGGGCCGCTGCACCGGCGGCTGGTGAAAGCCGGGGTGCACCGGTCGGTCGCGGCCGGGCTGACCTGTGTCGCGGTGGTCGCCGTGGTCGGCGGGGCGGTGTACATCGTGGTCGCCGCGCTCATCGACACCGGCGACGAGATCGTCGCCTCGCTCAAGGAGGCCGCCCGGGGCGTCTCCGAGCACTTCGGGGCGGCCGGCACCTCGCTGGACGACCTCGCCTCCAACGCCCGGGAACTGCTGAGGAAGTTCGGCGGTACGGCCGCCTCCGGCGTGATCAGCGGCGTCAGCGTGGTCGGCGAGTCCATCGCCATGGCCGTCCTCGCGCTGCTGCTCGTCTTCTTCTTCCTGCGTGACTCCGACAAGGCCGCCGGGACGCTGCGTTCCCTGGCGCCCGGCGGGTCGGCCGACACCCTGGAGGCCATGGCGCGGCGGGCCCTGAGGGCCGTCGAGGGGTTCATGCGCGGCACCACCCTCATCGCCCTCATCGACGCGCTCTGCATCACCGTCGGGCTGCTCGTCCTCGATGTGCCCGGCGCGGCCGGGCTGGGCGCGCTGGTCTTCGTCGGCGCGTACATCCCCTACCTCGGCGCGTTCCTCTCGGGAGCCGTGGCCGTGCTGGTGGCGCTCGCCGACCGGGGGTTCGTCATCGCGCTGTGGGCGCTCGGCGTGGTCCTCGCCGTGCAGGTGCTGGAGGGGCACGTGCTCCAGCCGATGATCCAGAGCCGGACCGTGCAGATGCATCCGGCGGTGGTGATGGTGACGATCACGGCCGGGGCGTCCGTCGCCGGAGTGCTCGGCATGCTGCTCGCCGTCCCCCTCACCGCGGCGGCCTTCGGCGTCATCCAGGAACTGCGCACCCGCTACGACGACCGGGAGCCGTTGCCGCCGGGGCCGCCGTCGGGGGAGGCATGACCGTACGGGGGAAAACCGCTGCCGCCCCGGCCGCCGTCGCGGAGACCGTGACCGTATGAGGGCGCGTGCCACCGCTGGTCGCTGCCCGGGTCGTTGGTGCGGGAGTCGTGGCCGCACGGGCCGGGCCCGCGTGCCGCCGCCGGGGCTGCCGCGCGCACCGGCCTTCGGGAGGCGCCGCATGGGGCCGGGAAACGCCCCGGCCCACCACCGTCGCAGGAGCCCTGGCCGCACGGGCCCGCGAGCCGCCGCCCGGGCCGCCCCGCAGGTGGCGTCGCCGCTATGGGGACCAGGACCCGTCGCCCGAGCCGTTCATGGACTCGTAGAGCTCGAACCAGATGCTCTTGCCCTCGCCGCGCGGGTCCACCCCCCAGGCGTGGGCGAGGAGTTCGATCAGCACCAGGCCGCGGCCGGAGGACGCCAGCTCCCCGGGGCGGCGCCGGTGCGGCAGGTCGTCGCCGGCGTCCGTGACCTCGATCCGCAGCCGCCGCCCGCCCGCCTCGCCGGTGATCTCGGCGACCAGCAGCGCGTCGGAGTCGGTGTGCACGAGGACGTTCGTCAGCATCTCCGACAGCAGCAGCACCGCCGAGTCGACCTGGTCGCGGGAGGTCCAGTCGTGCAGCAGCTCGCGCAGCTGCTGGCGGGCGACCGCGACCCGCTCGGGCTCGGCCTGCGCGACGGTCAGCACCGAGCGCCGCACCGGAGGCCGCACGGTCATCGCGTCGCCGCAGCCGCAGCCCCCGCCCTCCCGGCTCAGCAGCAGCAGCGCGATGTCGTCCTCGCGGCGGTCCGCCAGCGGGCCGGTGGTGTGGTGCGAGGACGGCCCGTGCACGGCCTGCACCAGGGTGTCGGCGAGCTCCTCCAGATCGCCCTTGTGTTCCTCCAGGATGACGCGCAGCCGCCGCCAGCCGGTCTCCAGGTCGTGGCCGCCGGTCTCGAGCAGACCGTCCGTGCAGATCAGCATGGTCTCGCCGGGTTCCAGGGTGAGCCGGGTCGTGGGGTAGTCGCCGTCCGGGTCGATGCCCAGCGGCAGCCCGCCCGACGTCGGCCGGGTCAGCACCGTGCCGTCGGCCATCCGGATCGCCGGGTCCGGGTGCCCGGCGCGGGCGATGTCCAGCACCCCGGTCGCCGGGTCGACCTCGACGTACACGCACGTCGCGAAGCGCGGATCGGCCGGGTCCTCGTCGCTGATGCCGTGCAGGAAGCGGGAGGCGCGCGACAGCACCGCGTCCGGGCGGTGGCCCTCCGAGGCGTAGGCCCGCAGGGCGATCCGCAGCTGGCCCATGAGGCCCGCCGCCCGTACGTCATGGCCCTGCACGTCACCGATGACCAGCGCGAACCGTCCGCTGGGCAGCGGGATCACGTCGTACCAGTCACCGCCGACCTGGAGTCCGCCGCCGGTGGGGACGTAGCGGGCGGCGACGCTCATGCCCGGGATGCGCTGCGGCCCGAGCCTCGGCAGCATCGTGCGCTGAAGGCCGTCGGTCAGTGCCCGCTCGCTCTCGGCCAGGCCCGCCCGGGTGAGGGCCTGGGCCAGCATCCTGGCCACCGTCGCCAGCACGGACCGCTCGTCCGGGGTGAACGCCACCGGATAGGTGAACGCCGCCATCCATGCCCCCATCGTGCGCCCGGCCACGGTCAGCGGCAGGAACGCCCAGGAGCGGCGGCCGAAGCGCTCGGCGAGCGGCCAGGTCAGCGGGTAGCGGGCCTTGTACTGCTCGGCGGAGGACAGGTACACGGCCCGGCCGGTCCGCACCACCTCGGCGGCGGGGTAGTCGGTGTCCAGCGGCATGTCCGAGAAGGGGTTCTCGGTGCCCCGCTGCTGCCCGTGGTGGCCGATGATCGTCAGGCGATCGCCCGAGACGCCGAACACCGCGAGGCCGTCCGGCGAGAACCCGGGCATCGACAGGTTCGCCGTGACCCGCAGCACCTCCTGGGTGGAGCGCGCCTCGGCCAGTGCCCGGCCCGCGTCCAGCAGGAACGCCTCCCGGGAGCGCCGCCAGTCCCCGGTCACCGCACTGCGCCCGGCCGGGGTGCCCGGCGTCGGCTCGGTGACCTCCTGGAGCGTGCCGATCAGCCGGTACGCCTTACGGGCCCGGTCGAAGGACGGCTTGGAGCGGCTGCGGACGATCCGGACGACCCGGCCCTGCTCGTCCATGATCCGGATACGGACCTCGGCGAGGGTGCCTTCGGCCACGGCCAGCTGGATCACACCGGTGATCTCGTTCCAGTCGACCGGGTGCAGTCGGGCCCGGGCCTGGGCCTCCGTGAGGCTGATCTGCTCGGCGGGCAGCCCGAGCAACCGGGCTGCCTCGGCATCGACCGTGACCAGCCCGGTGGCGGTGTCCCAGTGCCACAGGCCGGTCGCGAGGGCGGCGAGGGCCTCCCCCACGGCGGGCAGAGGCTCGCCAGTGCGCATTGCCCTACCTTAAGAAGACGCGCTCGAACGCTGCCACCGATGGGGACACGTGCCCGAACGCGACGGCTGCGGGGCTCGATCGACAACTGAGGAGAGCTGATCTTCGCCTGCCCGGTACGCTGGGGAGGCGTTTCACGTGAAACACAGACCCCGATCAGCGAAGACTGGATGAACGACGATGCATCGGTACAGGTCCCACACCTGCGGCGAGCTCCGCTCCTCTGACGTCGGCAGCGACGTCCGGCTGAGTGGCTGGCTGCACAATCGGCGCGACCTGGGCGGCATCCTCTTCATCGATCTGCGCGATCACTACGGCATCACGCAGCTCGTCGCCCGTCCCGGCACTCCCGCCTACGAGGCCCTCGACAAGCTCTCCAAGGAGTCGACCGTCCGCGTCGACGGCAAGGTCGTCTCCCGCGGCGCCGAGAACATCAACCCCGAGCTGCCGACCGGCGAGATCGAGGTCGAGGTCGGCGAGGTCGAGCTGCTCGGCGCGGCCGCCCCGCTGCCCTTCACGATCAACACCGAGGACGGGGTCAACGAGGAGCGGCGCCTGGAGTACCGCTTCCTGGACCTGCGCCGCGAGCGCATGCACAAGAACATCATGCTGCGGTCTTCGGTGATCGCCTCGATCCGCTCGAAGATGGTCGCCCTCGGCTTCAACGAGATGGCGACGCCGATCCTGTCCGCGACCTCCCCCGAGGGCGCCCGCGACTTCGTCGTCCCCTCACGCCTGAACCCGGGCAAGTTCTACGCCCTGCCCCAGGCGCCGCAGCAGTTCAAGCAGCTGCTGATGATCTCGGGCTTCGACCGGTACTTCCAGATCGCGCCCTGCTTCCGCGACGAGGACGCGCGCGCCGACCGCTCGCCGGGCGAGTTCTACCAGCTCGACATCGAGATGAGCTTCGTCGAGCAGGAGGACGTCTTCCAGCCCGTCGAGAAGCTCATGACCGAGCTGTTCGAGGAGTTCGGCGGCGGCCGCCACGTCACCTCGCCGTTCCCGCGGATCCCGTTCCGCGAGGCGATGCTGAAGTACGGCTCCGACAAGCCCGACCTCCGAGCCCAGCTCGAACTCGTCGACATCACCGACGTCTTCGAGGGCTCGGAGTTCAAGGCGTTCGCCGGCAAGCACGTCCGTGCCCTGCCCGTGCCGGACGTCTCCGGCCAGCCGCGCAAGTTCTTCGACCAGCTCGGCGACTACGCCGTCTCGCACGGCGCCAAGGGCCTGGCCTGGGTCCGCGTCGCCGAGGACGGCTCGCTGACCGGCCCGATCGCGAAGTTCCTCACCGAGGAGAACGTCGCCGAGCTGACCAAGCGCCTGTCGCTCGCGGCCGGCCACGCGGTCTTCTTCGGCGCGGGCGAGTTCGACGAGGTCTCCAAGATCATGGGCGCGGTGCGGGTGGAAGCCGCCAAGCGTGCCGGGCACTTCGAGGAGGGCGTGTTCCGGTTCTGCTGGATCGTCGACTTCCCGATGTACGAGAAGGACGAGGAGACGGGCGCGATCGACTTCTCGCACAACCCGTTCTCCATGCCGCAGGGCGGTCTCGAGGCCCTGGAGACCCAGGACCCGCTGGACATCCTCGGCTGGCAGTACGACATCGTCTGCAACGGCGTCGAGTTGTCGTCCGGCGCGATCCGGAACCACGAGCCGGAGATCATGCTCAAGGCCTTCGAGATCGCCGGGTACGACCGCGAGACCGTCGAGGAGAAGTTCGCGGGCATGCTGCGGGCCCTGCGCTTCGGCGCCCCGCCGCACGGCGGCATCGCCCCGGGCGTCGACCGCATCGTCATGCTGCTCGCCGACGAGCCCAACATCCGCGAGACCATCGCCTTCCCGCTCAACGGCAACGCCCAGGACCTGATGATGGGCGCGCCGACGGAGCTGGAGGAGGCACGGCTGAAGGAGCTGCACCTGTCGGTGCGCAAGCCGCAGCCGAAGTAGGCGAACTCCCGTGAGTGGCTCGGAACCATGCCGGCGCTGAACGTGCCGCCCTCGCCGGTCAGGACGCCGACCCGCAGGGCGGGGTCGGCCTCCAG
>NZ_JBEOXI010000185.1:0-16967 GCF_040296465.1 Streptomyces sp. NPDC002130 | reverse complement strand
GGCCGCAGGGTGTGCTGCCGCCAGGAGCGCCAGCCCAGCCAGGCCGCGACCATCACGGCGGTCGGGCCGCGCTGTCCGAGGACCACGTAGTAGTCGACGAACCAGTGGATCTCCGACCACTGCTGGTACGGGCGGAAGAACATGACCTGCCAGTCGAGCCGGACCAGCCAGGACGTGATCACCACGGCCCACACGATCGCGCCGTAGAAGGCAAGGGTCGCCGCGAAGAGCACGATGCGGTGCCTGCTCATCTTCGGCACATCGATGTGGGCCGGTCGTTCCGGCTCACGGTCCAGCCGGGCGAAGACCCGGTCCAGACGGGTGAGCTTCGGTTCGGTACGCACCCAATCGACGTTACAGCGAGTGAGCTGAGATCCCGGGCGAATCAACGGCTTTGTGATGACGATGTGATGTGGGATTCCTCTCAGGAGGAGGTTTATTTCCAGCGAATCTGCAATGGTCGGGCGCTGCGGCCTTCAATTCCTTTGATCATTTCTGATGCGGGTTTTATTGCGCTTTTGAATTCGTTCACCGGGGCATGGTGCCGAATTCCCCTGGCGCTCACAGCGGGTCAGGGCGGACCCGAACCGTTCAGCCAGAACGCCCCGTACACCGCGGAGGCCACCGCCACGCACCCCAGCACCGCCGCTGACCTGCGGATACGTGCCCTGGCCAAGGCCAGGGCGAGGGGCAGCAGCAGAGGGAAGGCGGGCAGCAGCAGCCGCGGTTTCGAGCCGAAGTAGCTCGACGCGCACAGGGCGAGCGCCGTCACGATCCCGGTGTAGACCAGCAACGGCAGCGGCTGGCGCTGACGTACTCCGGTCACATACAGCCAGACGACTGACGCGACCCCGAGGATCAGCCCCACGCCGGCCAGGGCCGCCGGGAACGACGTGAACTTTTCGGCGACGAACCGGGCGAAGGCGTACCCGCCGTCGAAGCCGTTGCGCCATCCGGCCTGAACGTCCAGATAACCCAGCGGACCCCTGCCCGTGCGGTGCCCGACCCAGAGCACGTAGCCGGCGGTGCCGAGGGGGGCCAGGAGCACGGCGAGGACGCGCCGGGTCCGGGTCCCGCGGTCGGACGGGGCGACCGTGACGTCCGGACCGGCCGTGCGTCCCTCCTGCACGAAGGCGGCCGCCGCCGTCACCCACACCGCCGCCACCACGGCCAGGCCCACCGGGCGGGTCAGTCCCGCGAGCAGGGCCAGCGTGCCCGCCGTCACCCACCGGCCGGTCAGCACCGCGTACAGCGACCAGGCCGCGAGCGCCGTGAACAGGGACTCGCTGTAGGCCATCGACTGCACGATCCCGACCGGCAGGACGGCCCACAGCAACACCGCGCACACGCCCGCCCGGCGGCCGTACACATGGTCCGCCACCGCGAAGATCCCCCACGCCGCGGCGAGCGAGGCGAGCAGGCTGACGAGGAAGCCACCGTCCGCGTACGACAGCGGCGAGACCGCCGCCACCAGCCGCTCCAGCCAGGGCAGCAGCGGGAAGAACGCCAGGTTCGAGTGCACGTCCCCGTTCGCCAGCCGCACCTCGTAGCCGTAACCGAGCTCGGCGACCCTGACGTACCAGAGCGCGTCCCAGCGGGCGGTCAGCAGCGTGTACGCGCTCTTGTCCCGCGCCGCGCTCCACAGGAACAGGGCGAGCAGGCCCAGGGCCCGGACGGCCGCGTACCCGGCGAGCGCCGGGGCCGCCCGGCGCAGCGCCCCGGCGCGGGACGGGGCCGCGCGCGTCTCAAGATCGGTCACGCGCCCGATTATCGACCCGGGCCGGAACCACCCGGCCGGCCGGGGCGTCGACGACACGGGAGGAAGTGGCGTACGCCACAGCTGTCCGCCGGAGGTGTGAGAGGTCCGCCACTGGTCTCCGCCGGGGACTCGCGTACGCTGACGTGTCACTCGCTTTTCGTTTGCGCCGGCCGGAGACGCCGCTCCTCTCCGACCGAGTCGCGGGGGCGTCCCCCACCCGCGAGCCCGCCGATCGCGAGGGAACATCTGGGAGGTACGTACATGTCCGGGACGACCACGGCCGCCGCTGCGCTGCGCCGTCGGGCGGCCGGGGCCGGTGCCAACCGCTGGGTGGTTCTCGTCGTCCTCTGCGTCAGCCTGCTGTTGGTCGCCGTCGACGCCACCGTGCTGCACGTGGCGGTCCCCGCCGTCACCGAGGACCTGAAGCCCGGCGGGATGGAGCTGCTCTGGATCGTCGACGTCTACCCACTGGTCTGCGCCTCGCTGCTGATCCTGTTCGGCACGCTGGGCGACCGCATCGGCCGCCGCAGAGTCCTGCTCCTCGGATACGCGCTGTTCGGCGTCGCGTCCGGCCTCGCGGCCCTGGCCGACAGCGCCCACGTACTGATCGTGGCGCGGGCCCTGCTCGGCGTGGGCGGCGCGATGATCATGCCTGCCACCCTGTCGATCCTGCGGCAGGTCTTCCCCGACCGGCGGGAGCGGGCGCTCGCGATCGGCATCTGGAGTGCCGTGGCCGCGGTGGGCGCGGCGGTCGGTCCGCTGCTCGGCGGCTTCCTGCTGGAGCACTTCTGGTGGGGCTCGGTGTTCCTCGTCAACATTCCGTTGATGCTGGTCAGCCTCCCCGTGGGACGACTGCTGCTGCCCGAGTCGAAGGGGGACGGCAAGGGTCCCTGGGACGTGGTCGGTGCGCTGATGGCGGCGGCCGGACTGTTCGGTGTCGTGCTGGGCGTGAAGCGGCTCGGCAGCGGGGAGTCGGTGGGCAGCCTGCTCACCGTGCTGCCCCTGGTGGTGGGCGCCGCGCTGCTGGTCGGCTTCGTACGGCGGCAGCGGCGGCGGAGGCATCCGCTGGTGGACCTCAAGATGTTCGCGCGGCCGGCGTTCAGCACGTCCGTCGGGTGCATCGTGCTGGCGATGCTCGCGCTGGTGGGTCTGGAGCTGATCGCGGCGCAGTATCTGCAGCTGGTGCTCGGGCTGTCGCCGCTGGAGACCGGGCTGCGGCTGCTGCCTCTGACGTTCGCGGCGATGGCGGCCGGGCTGGCCGGGGCGCGGATGCTGCGGCGGTTCGGGCCGCGCCGGATGGTGTGCGCCGGGTTCTGCCTCACGGCGTTCGCCGTGGTGCTGCTGACGGCGCTGGGCCGGACCGACGACTGTGCGCTGATGCTGAGCGGGTTCGTGCTGCTCGGCTTCGGGCTGGAGACGACGCTGTTCGGGGCGTACGAGTCGATGCTGAGCGAGGCGCCGCAGGAGCAGGCCGGCGGGGCGGCGGCGATCGGGGAGACGTCGTACCAGCTCGGGGCGGGCATCGGGATCGCGCTGCTGGGCACGGTGATGAACGCGGCGTACGCGCCCGGGCTGTCGGGCGTGCCCGGGGTTCCGGCGTCGGCATCCGCGTCCGCGGGGCATTCGCTGGGGGAGGCGTACGAGGTTGCCGCGCAGCTGGGCGGGTCCGCCGGTGCCGCTCTGCGGCATGCCGCCCGGGATGCGTTCGTGCACGGGCTGCATGTGACGTTGCTGGTAAGCGCGGGGTTGTTGCTGCTCGGGGCGGCGATGGCGTTGCGGTTGCCGCGGGTGATGCAGTGTGAGCCGGAGCAGGTGGAGCTGCCTGCCCCCAGGGACGCGGCGGAGTCACGCGTCTCGGTGTGACGCCCCTTTGCCCACCCACGCACCGCCCGTAGCGGGGGAGGGGCGGGGTCGCCGTTGGCAGGTACGGGTGGTGCAGGGGTGGGTCAACGCCGTAGCGTCTGACTAGCGCTGCTAGTTAAAGAGCTTCGGAGGGTGTCGATCATGTCCGGTTCGTCCAAGCTGCCTCCCTTCGATCCCGGCGATCCCCTCGGCCTGGACGACCTGCTGGAGCCGGAGGACCTCGGGATCAGGGACACGGTGCGGGCCTGGGCCACGGACCGGGTGCTGCCGTATGTCGCCGAGTGGTACGAGAAGGGGGAGCTGCCGGGGATCCGCGAGCTGGCCAGGGAACTCGGCGGCATCGGAGCCCTCGGGATGTCCCTGGACGGATACGGGTGTGCCGGTGCGTCCGCCGTGCAGTACGGGCTCGCCTGCCTGGAGCTGGAGGCCGCCGACTCCGGCATCCGTTCCCTCGTCTCCGTACAGGGCTCCCTCGCCATGTACGCCATCCACCGCTTCGGCAGCGAGGAGCAGAAGCAGCGGTGGCTGCCCCGTATGGCCGCCGGCGAGGTCATCGGCTGCTTCGGGCTCACCGAACCCGACCACGGCTCCGACCCCGCCGCCATGCGGACGTACGCCAAGCGCAACGGCTCCGACTGGATCCTCAACGGCCGCAAGATGTGGATCACCAACGGGTCGGTCGCCGGTGTCGCCGTCGTATGGGCGCAGACCGAGGAGGGGATCCGCGGGTTCGCCGTGCCCACCGACAGCGGCGGGTTCTCCGCTCCCGAGATCAAGCACAAGTGGTCCCTCAGGGCCTCCGTCACCAGCGAGCTCGTGCTCGACGACGTGCGGCTGCCCGCCGACGCCGTCCTCCCCGAGGTCACCGGCCTGCGCGGGCCCCTCAGCTGTCTGTCGCACGCCCGGTACGGAATCGTCTGGGGCGCCATGGGCGCGGCCCGTGCCAGTTTCGAGGCCGCGGTCGACTACGCGAAGTCGCGGGAACAGTTCGGGCGGCCCATCGGGGGCTTCCAGCTCACCCAGGCCAAACTCGCCGACATGGCGGTCGAACTGCACAAGGGGATTCTGCTCGCCCATCATCTGGGGCGGCGTATGGATGCCGGCCGCCTGCGTCCCGAGCAGGTCAGCTTCGGCAAGCTCAACAACGTGCGGGAGGCGATCGAGATCTGCCGCACGGCCCGGACGATTCTCGGGGCCAACGGGATCTCGCTCGAATATCCCGTGATGCGGCACGCGACCAACCTCGAGTCGGTGCTCACCTATGAGGGCACCGTCGAGATGCACCAGCTCGTGCTGGGCAAGGCGCTCACCGGACTCGATGCCTTCCGGTAGGCCGGTCCGGTAACCCTGCGCGAGGGCAGGGCCGGTGAGCGGCCCTGCCTCAGCTCTGGTTGAAGAAGCCGTCCGTGCGGTGCCCGGCCGGATCGCCGTTGACGATCTCCGTGTTGGCGGGGGTCAGCAGGAACACGCGGGTCGAGACTCTCTCGATCGAACCGCGCAGGCCGAAGATCAGCCCGGCCGCGAAGTCGACCACGCGCTTGGCGTCGGAGGCCTCCATGGCCGTGAGGTTCATGATGACCGGCACACCCTCGCGGAACAGCTCGCCGATGGCGCGTGCGTCCCGGAAGCTGTCCGGGGTCACCGTGCCGATGCGGCGGCCCTTCTCCTCGGCGACGTCCGAGGCCACCTTGACGCGCGGATCGGTGACCCAGGCTTCCCCGGGCTCGTTTCCGTCGGAGTAGTCGTCGTCGTCGTAGTAACGCTCGTCTTCGTTGTCGTCGACGAGGCCAAGCCAGGCACTTGCCTTGCGTACCGATCCCATGGACGCCTCCTCTCACAGCGGTCTTTCTGCTTTCCGCATCCCTATGGTCGTCCATGATGCGGATGGCGCGCCAAGTGGATAGACGCCGCACGGGGGGTTTGTGACGGTACTGGTGCACAGCGATTCCGTCGAGAGTCCGTGTGTCCCAAGGGCCGTTTCCCAAACGGCTGCTGACTGTGAGTGAAATATGATTCTTCCCGGCGTACGGGTGATGGCCGGGGCGTACGGGTGAATGCCGGGGCCGGTACGATGCCGCAGCTCAGCGTCGTCACGAAGTTCGGGGGAGCGTTGTGTTCGGAATCGTCAGGCCTTGCAGACACCGGCTCGGAGACAGGCTCGCCGACCAGTGGATGGCGCATTTGTGCGGGCTCTGCCTCGCTCTGCGCGGTGATCACGGGCAGTTCGCCCGGATAGTCACGAATTACGACGGGCTGCTTCTCTCGGTTCTGACGGAGGCTCAGACGGAGGGCGGGGGCGGGGCCGGTCGGCGTACGGCCGGACCGTGCCCGCTGCGCGGCATGCGCACCGCCTCCGTCGCGCACGGCGAGGGAGCCCGGCTCGCCGCGGCCGTTTCCCTGGTGCTGGCCTCGGCGAAGGTGCGCGATCACGTCACCGACGGTGACGGACTGTTGGCCCGCAGGCCGGTGGCGCGTGCCGCGCGCCGGGTCGCCGCGAGCTGGGACACGGCCGGGGCCCGGAGCGGCACCGCTGTGGGATTCGACACCTCGCTCCTGGTCGACGCGGTGGACCGGCAGGTCGGGATCGAGGTACTGGCCGGGCCCGGGACGCCGATCCTGACGGTCACCGAGCCGACCGAGACCGCCACCGCCGCCGCCTTCGCGCACACGGCGGTCCTCGCGGGCCGGCCGTGCAACGCCGGACCGCTCTCCGAGGCCGGGCGGCTCTTCGGACGCCTCGCCCACCTGCTGGACGCCGTGGAGGACCTGCACGCTGATGCCGCGTCAGGCGCCTGGAACCCGATCACTGCTACCGGCACCTCCCTGGCGGAGGCCAGGCGGCTCGCCGACGACGCGGTGCACGGGGTGCGGCTCGCGCTGCGCGACGCCGAGTTCACGGACACGCAGCTCTTGCATCTGCTGCTGGTGCACGAACTGCGGCGCTCGGTGGACCGGGCGTTCGGCACGGTGCCGGTGTGCGCCTCCCACCAGGGTGGCGGGCCCTACGGACCGCAGGGACCTCACGGACAGCAGCCGCCGGGGCCCTACGGCTCCGCGCAGCACCCTCACCCGGGCGGTGGCGGAAATCCGTACGCCGGTGGCGGCGGGGCGTACGGCGGAGACGGATTCGGCGGGGGTTTCGGCGGTGGCGGTTTCGGCGGGGGCGCTCCGGTGCCGCAGCCGCCGCGCCGGCGTGGATTCTGGGCCGGCTGCGGGATGTTCTGGCTGCTGTGCTGCACCTGCAAGCTGTGCTGCGCCAAGGAGTACGAGGGTCCGTGGTCCCGTAAGAAGCGCGAGGGTGTCTGCCGGGACTGCGACTGCGACGGGTGCGACTGCTGCTGCCCCTGCGACGGCTGACCTGCCCCGCTGGAGGACTATCCGGACGGTCGACTTCCGGACATCCCCGGGTGCCGGCGGGCCGACGCGGTGACGCGGTCGTGCTGACCGCTGCCGAGTCGGACGGTCTCGCCGTGGCCGGGCAGCCCTTCGGTGGGGTCTTGCTGGTGCGCGAGGGGGCGTGAACGTGTGGGACTTCGACCCGGAATCCTCCGCGCGCCGGGCGCTCGGCGGACTGCGCTTCACGCCGTACGAACGCTGGACGTCGGGGGCGCGGCGGGGGAGTGCACGCCGGTGTGACGTGCGGCCGGGGGATGAAAGGCGGCCGCAGGGCGGCCTCGTAAGGATCCATCAAAGGCCGGAGTCCGAAAGGCACTCTTGCGCCGACCGGCCGTTCGGCCGAATACTCCCCCTCAGCGCTTGTCAGGGGCACGGCGTGTTCGGAATCCGGACGGCCGGTCCCAGGCTGCGCCTCACGGGCCCGAAACCCCACGAGGGCCCCCTACTTCCTTTGTGGAGGAACGAAAAGTGAGGATCAAGCGCACCACCCCCCGCAGTGGCATTTCGAGACGGACCCGGCTGATCGCCGTTTCCACCGGCCTCGTTGCCGCCGCAGCGATCGCGATCCCCAGCGCGAACGCCTCCGACGCCCCCACCACCTTCAGTGCCGCGGAGCTCAAGAGCGCCAGCGGCTCGTTGCTGAAGGCCGACATCCCGGGCACCGCCTGGGCCGTCGACAGCAAGACCAACCGCGTGCTCCTGACCGTGGACAGCACGGTCACGCAGGCCGAGATAGCGAAGATCAAGCAGCAGGCCGGCGGCAACGCCGACGCGCTCACGATCAAGCGCACCCCGGGCAAGTTCAGCAAGCTCATCCAAGGCGGCGACGCCATCTATGCGAGTAGCTGGCGCTGCTCCCTCGGCTTCAACGTCCGTGCCAGCAACGGCACCGAGTACTTCCTGACCGCCGGTCACTGCACCGACGGGGCGGGCACCTGGTACTCCAACTCCGGCCGCACCACGGTCATCGGCTCGACCGCCGGCTCCAGCTTCCCGGGCAACGACTACGGCCTGGTGCGCTACAGCGGGTCCGTCAGCCGCCCCGGCACCGCCAACGGCGTGGACATCACGCGCGCGGCCACCCCGAGCGTGGGCACCACCGTCATCCGCGACGGCTCCACGACCGGTACGCACAGCGGCCGTGTCACCGCCCTCAACGCCACCGTCAACTACGGCGGAGGGGACATCGTCTCCGGCCTGATCCAGACCACCGTCTGCGCCGAGCCCGGTGACTCCGGCGGTTCGCTCTACGGCAGCAACGGCACGGCGTACGGTCTGACCTCGGGCGGCAGCGGCAACTGCTCCTCCGGTGGTACGACGTTCTTCCAGCCCGTCACGGAGGCCCTGAGCGCCTACGGCGTCAGCGTCTACTAGGCCCCGGCGGCAGTTCACGGCACCTCACTTCGCAGCACTTCTCGTGGCCCCCGCGCGCATCGCGTGCGGGGGCTTCGTGCTGTGTGCGGGCCCCTCCGGGCTTCCCTCCGAACCGGCCGCCGGAGGGGCGAAATTCAGCCACGTGCAGACGTCACAGAGTGGGCACACATTACTCACGCGTAATGTTTGCACTGCGAACGCACGGGAGTTGGGTCCGATTTGATCGTGGACGGTCAATATGAGGGGGCGTGCGAAGCGCTGTCTACGCGCGTCTCGAACTCACCCTTGTGTGCTCCCCGCCGTCCTCGGAATAGTTGGCGCTCGTCAACGAAGCCTTCCGGCTCGTGAGGTCCCCACAACCTCTCGTGCCGACCCCCCACAGGAGGACGTAAGTTGAAGCACCGACGCATACCCAAGCGGCGTGCAGCCGTGGCAGGTGCGGGCATCGCCGCGCTGGTCGCCGCGGGAGTGACGTTCCAGACCGCGAACGCCAGTGAGACCCCTGAGGCGTCCGCGCCCCGGACCCTGTCGGTCACCGCGGCCGGAAAGCTCGCCTCGTCGCTGGCCGAGGACCTGGGTGGCGACGCGGCCGGGACGTACTACGACACCAAGAGCAAGAGCCTCGTGGTGAACGTGCTCGACGAGAGTGTCGCGCAGGCCGTGGAGAAGGCCGGGGCCAAGGCGAGAGTCGTGGCGAACTCCCTCGCCGAACTCAAGAGCGCCCGCAGCACGCTGAAGCAGGACGCGACGATCCCGGGCACCGCCTGGGTGACCGACCCGACGACGAACAAGGTCGTCGTGACCGCCGACCGTACGGTCTCCAAGGCCGAGTGGGCGACGCTGACGAAGGTCGTGGACGGGCTGGGCGCGAAGGCCGAACTCAAGCGGTCCAAGGGGGAGTACAAGCCCTTCGTCGCCGGTGGCGACGCGATCACCGGTGGCAGCGGACGCTGCTCGCTGGGCTTCAACGTGGTCAAGGGCGGTGAGCCGTTCTTCCTGACCGCGGGTCACTGCACCGAGGGCATCTCCACGTGGTCGGACTCCAGCGGCAAGGAGATCGGCACGAACGCGGACTCCAGCTTCCCGGACAACGACTACGGGCTGGTCAAGTACACCGCGGAGGTCGACCATCCGAGTGAGGTGAACCTGTACAACGGGTCCACCCAGAAGATCTCGGGCGCCGCGGACGCGACCGTCGGCATGGCGGTCACCCGGAGCGGGTCGACCACGCAGGTGCACGACGGCAAGGTCACGGGGCTGGACGCCACCGTGAACTACGGCAACGGCGACATCGTGAACGGGCTGATCCAGACCGACGTGTGCGCGGAGCCGGGTGACAGTGGCGGGTCGCTGTTCTCGGGCGACAAGGCGGTCGGGCTCACGTCCGGCGGCAGCGGTGACTGCACCTCGGGCGGGGAGACGTTCTTCCAGCCGGTGACCGAGGCGCTGTCTGCTACGGGGACGCAGATCGGCTGACGACCGAGTGTGTGAAGTCCCGCCCCTTGTGCGAGGGGCGGGGCTTTCGTCTGTCGTGTGCGGCTTGCTGTTCGTCGACGCGCCACCCGCTGCGGGCGGACACCCCCCGACACGGCCCCTGCTCGCCGTGCGCGGGTGCGGGCCGGCTGTGGTCACGGGGTCTGCGTCGCGTTCGCGCGCTCTCGTACCAGTGCAGTGCTCCCGCGTGCGCGATCACGCCGACGATGAGCAGGGTGGCCCGCGGCGTGACGGCGTCTCTCACCTCGGCGAGGAGCGGGTTGTGCGGCATGCCTCCACGGTCGGGGGGTCGGGGTGTTTTCGCAGGTGGGGCGGGGCCGAACGGATGTCGCACATACATTCGAGGATGGGGGTATGGTGGGGGTGAGGTAGCTGGGAACAGATGTTCGAGAGCTGGTGTGGCTCACGAGTGCGGGAGGTGCGTGTGCCGGGGTTCACGCATCTGCACACCGTCTCCGGATTCTCATTGCGTTATGGAGCCTCGCACCCGGAGCGGCTGGCCGAGCGTGCCTCCGAGCGGGGCATGGACGCCCTTGCGCTGACCGATCGCGACACCCTCGCCGGCGCGGTCCGGTTCTCGAAGGCCTGCGGGAAGGCGGGGGTCCGGCCCCTGTTCGGGGTCGATCTGGCGGTGGGGAGTGCGGAGCCCGGGGTCGAGCGACGGGGGCGGCGCCGGACCCCGGTGCGGGGCGGTGCCTTTGTCGATGAGTCGGCCCCTCGAGTGACCTTTCTCGCCCGGGACGGCGCCCGGGGATGGGGGGAGCTGTGCCGGCTCGTCTCGGCTGCCCATGAGGGGGAGGGGACGCCCCTGCTGCCCTGGGAGCGCAATCATGCCCGGGGTGTGACCGTGCTGCTCGGGCCCGCGTCGGACGTAGGGCGTGCCCTGGCAGCGGGACGGCCCGACCGTGCGGCGCGGCTGCTCGCGCCCTGGCGGGACCTCTACGGCGACGACCTGCGGCTGGAGGCCGTCTGGCACGGCCGGACAGGTACGGGCCCGGGCTCGCTGCGGCTGGCCGCCCGTACCGTCGGGTTCGCCGCCGAGCAGCGGATCCGGCCCGTGCTCACCAACGCCGTACGGTACGCCGACCCGGGTCTCGGGCCGGTCGCCGACGTGCTGGACGCCGCCCGGCGGCTGGTGCCCATCGACCCGGCCAAGGGGCTGGACTCCGGTGAGGCCTGGCTCAAGGGCGCCGGGGACATGGCCGGGGTGGCGGAGCGGATCGTGGAGGCCGCGGGGTTCCGGCGGGAGACCGCTCACCGGCTGGTGGAGCAGACGCAGGCCACGGCCGCCGAGTGCCTGGTCGACCCCGAGGACGATCTCGGGATCGGCACCGTCCACTTCCCCGAGCCGCATCTGGTCGGGGCCGGACGCCGAACCGCCCAGCGGACGCTGGCCTCGCGGGCGACGGCCGGGATGGTGCTGCGCGGGTACGACCGGCGGCGGGAGTACTGGGAGCGGATGCACCACGAGCTGGACATCATCGCCCACCACGGGTTCGCCTCCTACTTCCTGACCGTCGCCCAGGTCGTGGACGACGTGCGGAAGATGGGCGTCCGGGTCGCCGCCCGGGGGTCCGGGGCCGGGTCGCTCGTCAACCATCTGCTCGGTATCGCGCACGCCGATCCGATCGAGCACCGGCTGCTGATGGAGCGGTTCCTGTCGAAGGAGCGGGTCGTGCTGCCCGACATCGACATCGACGTGGAGTCCGCGCGGCGGCTGGAGGTCTACCGCGCGATCATCGACCGGTTCGGCACCGAGCGGGTCGCGACGGTCGCGATGCCGGAGACGTATCGCGTGCGGCACGCCATCCGTGACGTGGGGGCCGCCCTGTCCATGGACCCGGCCGAGATCGACCGGGTCGCCAAGTCCTTTCCCCATATCCGGGCGCGGGACGCCCGCGCGGCGCTGGAGGAGCTGCCCGAGCTGCGCGCGCTGGCGGGGGAGAAGGAGAAGTACGGGAAGCTGTGGGAGCTGGTCGAGGGGCTGGACGCCCTGCCGCGCGGGGTGGCCATGCATCCGTGCGGGGTGCTGCTGTCCGACGCCTCCCTGCTGGCGCGTACGCCGGTCATGCCGACCAGCGGCGAGGGCTTTCCGATGTCGCAGTTCGACAAGGACGACGTCGAGGACCTCGGACTGCTGAAGCTGGACGTGCTGGGCGTGCGGATGCAGTCGGCCATGGCGCACGCGGTGGAGGAAGTGGAGCGGGCGACGGGGAACAGGGTCGATCTGGACGGGCTGGCGCCGGGGGATCCGGAGACGTACCGGCTGATCCAGTCCACCGAGACGCTCGGGTGCTTCCAGATCGAGTCGCCCGGGCAGCGGGATCTGGTCGGGCGACTCCAGCCGGCCACGTTCCACGACCTCGTCGTCGACATCTCGCTGTTCCGGCCCGGGCCGGTCGCCGCCGACATGGTGCGGCCGTTCATCGAGGCGCGGCACGGGCGGGCGCCGATCCGGTATCCGCACCCGGATCTGGAGGGGCCGCTGAAGGAGACCTACGGGGTCGTCGTCTTCCACGAGCAGATCATCGACATCGTCGACATCATGACCGGCTGCGGGCGCGGCGAGGCCGACCGGGTGCGGCGCGGGCTGTCGGATCCGGAGTCGCAGGCGCGGATCAAGGTGTGGTTCGCCCAGCACGCCGCGGCGAACGGCTATGACGCGGAAACGATTCAGCGGACCTGGGAGATCGTCGAGGCCTTCGGGTCCTACGGCTTCTGCAAGGCGCACGCGGTCGCCTTCGCCGTGCCGACCTACCAGTCGGCGTGGCTGAAAGCGCATCATCCGGCTGCCTTTTACGCCGGGCTGCTCACGCACGATCCCGGGATGTATCCGAAGCGGCTGCTGCTGGCGGACGCGCGGCGACGTGGAGTCCCCGTGCTGCCGTTGGATGTGAACGCGTCGGGGGTCGCACACCGTATCGAACTGGTGTCCGGTAAGTGGGGGCTGCGGCTGGCTCTCTCCGATGTGCACGGCATCAGCGAGGCCGAGGCGGCGCGGATCGCCGAGGGCCGGCCGTACGCCTCACTGGTCGACTTCTGGGAGCGGGGACGGCCCAGCCGTCCGGTGGCCCAGCGGCTCGCACAGGTGGGAGCACTGGACGCGTTCGGCGCCAACCGCCGCGATCTGCAACTGCATCTGACCGAGCTGCACCGGGGCGCCCGGGGCTCGGGCGGAGACCAGTTGCCGTTGGCCGGGGGGCGGAAGACCGCACCGGCCGGGCTGCCCGATCTCACCTCCTCGGAGCGGCTGAGCGCCGAGCTGGGCGTGCTGTCCATGGACGCCTCACGCAATCTGATGGATGATCACCGGCAGTTCCTCGACGAGCTGGGCGTGGTGTCGGCGCGGCGGCTGCGCGAGGTCAGACACGGGGAGACGGTGCTGGTCGCGGGCGCCAAGGCGGCCACCCAGACGCCGCCGATCCGGTCCGGCAGGCGCGTCATCTTCTCCACCCTGGACGACGGCACGGGCCTGGTCGACCTCGCCTTCTTCGACGACTCCCACGACTCCTGCGCCCACACCGTCTTCCACTCCTGGCTGCTGCTGGTGCGCGGGGTGGTGCAGCGCCGCGGCCCGCGCAGCCTCAGCGTGGTGGGAGCCGCCGCCTGGAACCTCGCGGACCTGCTGGAAGTGCGCCGGGAGGAGGGGCTGGAGGGGGTCGCGGCCCGGCTGGCCGGCCCCGGCTCCGGTGGGTCCGGAGAAGGCGGTCCCGGCGAGGAGGATGCCGGCGGCGACGGTTCCGGCGGCGACGGTGAGGGGGCCGCGCGGCGGCGACTCGCCGGGTCGGACGGGGTGCCCGCGCCGACCGGTTCCGCGGCCAGGGATCCGATGGAGCAGCGGAAGATCCGTATGTCCACGGGGTACGAGATGCACCCCTGGGCCGATCTGCGTCCGGCGGGCGAAGAGCCCGCGAACACAAGGAAGTTGTGGCACCAGAGTCCGGGGAGTGCGGGATGACCATCCTCTGCGTACGTTTCCAGCTGCCGCCGAGCGACGAGGCGGACCTGCCCCGTCTGCTAGGGATGCTCGAGGAGTTCACCCCCGTCGTCCAGGCTCTGCCACCGGACGGGGCGCTGGCCGACGTGCGCGGTGCCGAGCGGTACTTCGGGCGGGACGCCCTCGAACTGGCCTCGGTGATCCGGGTGCGGTCACTCGCACTCCACGGCGTCGACTGCGTGATCGGAGCCGGACCCGGGCCGATGCTGGCCCGGATGGCGCTGCGTGAGGCCGTGCCCGGGGTGACGTGTGCGGTGCCCGACGAGCCGGACGCCGTCGCGGAGTTCCTCGCGGACAAGCCGGTCGTCGCGCTGCCCGGTGTGGGTGCCGCGACCGCTCGCACGCTGGGCGACTACGGGCTCGACACCCTCGGCCGGGTCGCCGCCGCACCGCTGTCCACGCTGCAGCGGCTCATCGGTGCGAAGGCCGGCCGCGAGCTGCGCGAGAAGGCGAACGGCCTCGACCGCGGCCGGGTCGTACCGAACGCCGTCTCCCGGTCCCTGGCGACGGAACGCCCCTTCGGGCGCGACGAACTGGACCCGGACCGGCACCGCAGGGCGCTGCTGTCGGCCGCCGAGGAGATCGGTGCCCGGCTGCGCGCCCTGGAGAAGGTCTGCCGCACGCTCACCCTCACCGTGCGCTACGCCGACCGGTCCGCCACCACGCGCAGCCGCACCCTGAGCGAACCGACCGCGCACTCCCCGGCACTGACCAGGGCCGCCTACGGGATGTACGAGGCGCTCGGGCTGCAGCGGGCCCGGGTACGGGCGATCGCCCTGCGCGCCGAGGGACTCGACCCCGCCGAACAGGCCTCCCACCAGCTGACCTTCGACCCGGTGGACGAGAAGGTCCGCCGTATCGAGGAGGTCGCGGACCGGGCGCGGGCGAAGTTCGGGCCGCGGGCGGTGATGCCCGGGGGACTAGGGGGCGGCCGCCGCGGGGGACGGGCGGCGTAGACCCTTCCGTATGACGTCGGCCTGTCCGTGTGACGTCAGCCTTCCGTAGGACGTCAGTTGGCCCACGGCGGCGCGATGCGGGTGCCGTCGGCCAGCCGTGCCTCCAGGCCGATCGAGGTGGTGACCCAGGAGTACGCGGGCCGGTCGGTCGCGTTCTCGACGGTCAGGGTGGCCCCGGGGTTGATGATCACCGTGTCGCCCGCCGCGATCCGCTCGGTGCGGCCGTCGAGGGTGATCAGCAGCTCACCGTCGAGCAGATGGAAGATCTCCTCCCGGCTGACCGTGTGCGCGGGTGCCTTGAGACCGGCCGGGATCTCGCCCCGCCAGGCGCACAGCTCCTTGCTGCCGCTGCCCGGGGTGGCGTACGAGACGAAACGGGCGCCGTGAATTTCGTGGGTGATGGCTTCGGACGATCGGACGATGGGCATGAGGCCTCCAAGTAGTCAAGCAGCTTGACTATATAGTCAAGCTGCTTGACCGTTCCGTCAAGGGTGTTTCAATGCATGCGTGCAGAACTCCGAGGCCATGGCCCTGTCCGCCGCCCTGCTCGCCGTCGCCGGTGGGCTCACGCAACGCATCAACGAGGGCGTGATCGCTCGCGGTTTCGAAGGCGTCCGGCCCGCGCACGGCTTCGCCTTCGCCCGGCTCGCTCCCGACGGCGCGACGGTCACCGACCTCGCCGTCCATCTCGGGGTGACCAAGCAGGCCGCGAGTCAGCTCGTCGACGAGCTGGTGCGCAAGGGGTACGCCGAGCGGCGGCCGCACCCCGAGGACGCGCGGGCGCGACTGGTCGTGCTGACCGAGCGCGGCTGGAGCTGCACGCGGGCCGCCGAGGAGGCGGCCGCGGAAGCCGTGCGGGAATGGGGGGACCTGCTGGGGGAGCGCGAAGTGCGGTCGCTGGGGGAGCAGTTGCTGCGGATCGCTCCACGCGGGCCCGTTCGGCCTGCCTGGTGAGAGGGCGTCGGGCGGGGTCCTCTGCGCCGGTTACCACCGGAAGTTTTTACTGACGCGTAACTTCCCAGTTTGACTACTCGCCCGTAACTTGACGAGTGAACAGCATCCTCGTGATCCGGATCACAGGGCCCAGTGCCGTCGCACCTCCCCTGAGCCGCAAGGAGATCACCCGATGCTGCCCTGGAAACGAGCGCTCAGACCTCTGGCCGCGCTGCTGCTGACCGCCGCCGCCGTCACCGTCCCCGCCACCACGGCCCAGGCCGAAGGCGCCCCGAGTTCCGGCTGGAACGACTACTCCTGCAGGCCGTCCGCCGCCCACCCCCGCCCCGTCGTCCTCGTCCACGGCACCCTCGGGAACTCCGTCGACAACTGGCTGGGCCTCGCCCCCTATCTGAAGGTCCGCGGCTACTGCGTCTTCTCCCTGGACTACGGCCGGTTGGAGGGAGTCCCCTTCTTCCACGGCCTCGGACCCGTCGAGAAGTCCGCCGGAGAGCTGAAGGACTTCGTGAACAAGGTGCTCGCGGCCACCGGCGCCGACAAGACCGACGTCGTCGGACACTCGCAGGGCGGCATGATGCCCCGCTACTACCTCAAGTTCCTCGGCGGAGCCGCCCGGGTGCACGCCCTGGTCGGCATCGCGCCCAGCAACCACGGCACCGACCTGAACGGCTTCACCCACCTGCTGCCGTACTTCCCCGGCGCCGCGGACCTGCTCTCGAAGAACACCCCCGCCCTCGCCGACCAGGTCACCGGCTCCGCCTTCCTCGCCAAGCTCAACGCGGGCGGCGACACCGTGCCCGGCGTGCGCTACACCGTCATCGCCACCCGGTACGACGAGGTGGTCACGCCGTGGCGCAGCCAGTACCTGAGCGGACCGGACGTGCGCAACGTCCTGCTCCAGGACCTGTGCCCCGTCGATCTGTCCGAGCACGTGGCCGCCGGGCTGTTCGACCGGGTCGTCTTCCACGAGGTGGCCAACACCCTCGATCCGGGCCGGGCCACGCCCACCACCTGCGCATCGGCCTTCGAATGACACGTGTCACCAGTTGACACGTGTCAGGGAGGGGAAACGTTTCGGGTCGACGGGGGCTGAAGATCGTCTGTCGGCGGGGGTGCGGGCGCGGCGAGGATGGCGCCGGGGCTCGATGATCACGGACCCGGAAAGGCAGTGACT
>NZ_JBEOXI010000184.1:0-16992 GCF_040296465.1 Streptomyces sp. NPDC002130 | reverse complement strand
TCCCAGCCGAGGTGCCGGAGCACCCGGAAGAGCACGCTGTCGTCGCTGTAGGCACCGGCGAGGTTGCCGCTGTCGTCCATCCCGCACCCCCTGCTTCACGTGGACACAACTGTGGCCCGCTGCCTGTATCACCGCCCCGACCTGTATCTACACTGAGCTCACTAGGGATGTTCGTGACATACCGGAACCATCATGCGCTACCAGCGGATGCTCGTACCGGTCCTCACCCTGGTCTTCGTCATGGTGCCCGCGACCTGTGCGCAGGCACAGGGTGAGGAAGTTCCGCGCGGGCCGACGTTCGCCGCGCGCGCCCTGCAGGCGCTGATCGACGGCATCCAGTTCGGAGTGATCATCGCGATCACATCGGTAGGACTCTCGTTGATCTTCGGCACCATTCATCTGATCAACTTCGCGCACGGTGAGTTCGTCACCATCGGCGCCACCTTCGCGTTCTTCCTCAACGTCTCCCCGGCCGGTCCCGGATGGCACCTGATCCCCGCCGCCCTCGCCGCGGTGGTCTTCGGCGCCCTGCTGGGCGGGGTGGTCGACCGCGGCATCTGGCGCCCGCTGCGGGCCCGCGGCACCGGGCTGATCAACATGTTCATCGTCACCATCGGCCTCTCGCTGCTGCTGCGCCACGTCGTACTCGTGCTGTACGGCACCCGCCCCGCCTCCTACGCGCAGTACGACATCCAGAGCGCCCTGGACCTGGGCCCGGCCGGGATCACCCCGCGGGACCTCACCGTCACCCTGCTCTCCGTGCTGGTGCTGCTCGGCACCGCCGCGCTCCTGCAGAAGACGCGGATCGGCACGGCCGTCCGGGCCGTCTCCGCCAACCGTGACCTCGCGGAGGCGTCGGGCATCGACGTCCAGCGGGTGGTGCTGTTCGTATGGATGCTCGGCGGCGGGCTGGCCGCGCTCGGCGGGGTCTTCTTCGGTCTGGTGGAGATCGTCACCTGGGACATGGGCTTCAAGCTCCTGCTGCTCATGTTCGCGGGGATCATCCTGGGCGGCCTCGGCTCCGCCTACGGTGCGATGGCCGGCAGCCTCGTCATCGGCATCGTCGCCCAGATGTCCACCCTGTGGTTTCCGGTCGACCTGCAGTACGCGTGGGCGCTGCTCGTCCTCATCCTCGTCCTCCTCGTCCGGCCGCAGGGCATCCTCGGCCGGGCCGAACGCGTCGGGTGAGGGGGTGCGCCATGGACTTCTCGGCCATCGTCTCCGACGCCCTGCGCTCGGGAATCGGTCCCATCGCCGCCGTCTACGCCCTCGCCGCGATGGGACTGAACCTGCACTTCGGATACACGGGACTGCTGAACTTCGGCCAGGTCGGATTCATGCTGGTCGGCGGCTACGGACTCGCCATCACGGTGTCGACGTACGGCGGCCCGATGTGGCTCGGCGTCCTGGGCGGAATCGCCTGCGCGGTCGTGCTGGCCCTGCTGCTCGGCCTGCCCACCCTGCGGCTGCGCGCCGACTACCTCGCGATCACCACGATCGCGGCGGGGGAGACGCTACGGCTCTTCTACCGGTCCAGCTGGGCCGAGCCGGTCACCGGCGGGGTGTTCGGACTGCAGCGCTTCGCCAACGACTTCTACGCCCTCAGCCCCATCGAACCCGGCACGTACGGCGTGTGGCTCGTGAGGTTCAGCTCCCGAGACCTCTGGGTGATGATCGTCGGATGGGCGCTGGTGGCCGTGGTCGGAGGCCTCCTCGCCCTGCTGATCCACAGCCCCTGGGGCCGGGTCATCCGGTCGATCCGTGAGGACGAGGTCGCCGCGCGCAGCCTCGGCAAGAACGTCTACGCCTACAAGATGCAGAGCCTCGCGCTCGGCGGCGTCATCGGGGCGGTCGCGGGCATGATGCAGGCCATCCAGGTGCAGTCCGTGAACCCGGACAACTACGACCCGGGCGTCACGTTCTTCCTGTACACGCTGCTCGTCCTCGGAGGCGCCGGGCGGATCCTCGGGCCGGTCGTCGGCTCGGTCCTGTTCTGGTTCGTCCTCAGCTTCCTCGACAGCGCGCTGCGCCAGGCCATCGACGCCGGGCACATCTCGCCGGACCTCATCAGCACCTCGGAGGTCGGCGCGGTGCGCTTCGCCCTGGTCGGGGTCGCCCTCATCCTGCTGGTCGCCTTCCGGCCACAGGGCATCCTCGGCAGCAGGAAGGAGATGCTGCTCAGTGGCCGCTGACCCGGCCGTGCCCCACCCGGGCCGGCTCTCCGCGATCGATCCCGAGCCGGGGGTGCGCAAGCCCGACCCCCTGCTGGTCCTGGACCAGGTGTCCCGCACCTTCGGCGGGCTGGTCGCCGTGCGGGTCGAGCACCTGGAGGTGCAGCGCGGGGCCATCACCGCGCTCATCGGCCCCAACGGCGCCGGCAAGACCACGCTGTTCAACGTGGTGAGCGGGTTCGACCGGGCCGACGGCGGCCGCTGGTCGTTCGAAGGGCGGCCGCTCACCGGCTCCCCGGCACACCGGGTGGCGCGGCGGGGACTGGTCCGTACGTTCCAGCTCTCCCGAGCGCTCGCCCGGCTCACGGTGCTGGAGAACCTGCTGCTCGCCGCGCCCGCGCAACGCGGCGAAGGGGCCCTGCCCGCCCTGCTGCGACCGCTGTGGCGCGGGCAGGAACGGGAGTCCGAGCGACGGGCCGACGAACTGCTGGACCGGTTCCGGCTCGGGCCCCTGCGCGACGACTTCGCCGGCACGCTCTCCGGCGGGCAGCGCAAACTGCTGGAACTGGCCCGCGCGCTCATGACCCGGCCGGTGATGCTCCTGCTCGACGAACCGATGGCCGGGGTGAACCCCGCGCTGGCCCAGTCGCTGCTCGGACACATCACACGGCTGCGGGACGAGGGGCTGACGGTGTGCTTCGTCGAGCACGACATGGACGTGGTCATGGGCATCAGCGACTGGGTGGCCGTCATGGCGGACGGCCGCCTGGTGGCCGAGGGCCCACCGCACACGATCGGCCGGAACGCCGCCGTCGTGGACGCCTACCTCGGCAAGCGGCACGACGAGCCGGAGGCGGCCGGTGAACAGGGCGAGGAGGAGTAGCGATGTCCGCGAAGGAGCAGGCACCGGTGCTGGCGGCCGACGAGCTGGTCGCCGGCTACGTGCCGGGCGTCGACGTACTGCGCGGATGCAGCGTCGAGGTGCGGCCGGGCGAGGTGGTCGGCGTGATCGGCCCCAACGGCGCCGGCAAGTCGACCCTGGTCAAGGCCGTCTTCGGACTGCTGCGGATACGCGGCGGGACCGTACGGCTGCACGGCGAAGACGTGACCGGACTGCCCGCGCACGAGCTGGTCCGGCGGGGCGTGGGCTACGTACCGCAGCTGCAGAACGTGTTCCCCACGCTGACCGTCGAGGAGAACCTGCGGATGGGCGTGTATCTACGGCCCAAGGACCACACGCGGCGGGTCGCGGCGGTCGAGGAACTCTTCCCCCTGCTGGCCGACCGCCGCAAGCAGAAGGCCGGCGCCATGTCCGGCGGCGAGCGCCAGATGCTCGCGATGGCCCGCGCCCTGATGATGGAGCCGCAGCTGCTGCTGCTCGACGAGCCGTCGGCCGGCCTGTCACCACTCCACCAGGACCACGTCTTCGACCGGTGCAGAATGATCAACAGCGCGGGTGTCGCCGTGCTCATGGTCGAGCAGAACGCCCGCAGGTGCCTGCAGCTCTGCGACCGCGGCTACGTCCTCGACCAGGGCCGCAACGCGTACACCGGCACGGGCACGGCCCTGTTGCACGACGAGAAGGTGATCGAGCTCTACCTCGGCACCCTCGCCCGCGTCCGTTGATTCCGGCTGTCCGTCCTCTCCGTCACTCCTCGGCCCTGCTGGTCTCGGTGCGCAGGGTCTGCAGCTTTCCTTCGTCGTCGTAGCCGTACACCTCGATCGACGCCTGGCCGGGTTCGCCCTTGTCGGTGAAGTCGAGCGGACCGCTCACACCGTCGTAGTCGATGTCCTTGCCGTCGGCGAGCAGCTCCTTGCAGGCGGCGAAGGAGTTGCACTTCTCACCGTCCTTGGTGATCCCGTTCATCTCCTTCACGTACTCGCCCGGATCGTCGGACTGCGCCTTCTCGGCGGCGAGCGCGATCGTCGTCGCGCAGTCGAACACCTGCGGCGCGAACTGCAGCTCCTTCAGATCCGGCGCGAACTCCTGGAGGTCCTTCACGTACTGCTCGTTCGACGCCGAGGCCGGCGCGGTCCCCTTCATCCCGGAGAGCCTCTCTGGCTGGCCCGGGGCGACCAGCGAGGGCAGTTCCTCGCTGCGCAGGCCGTCGGCGCCGTAGACGCCGATCTGGTCGGGCCCGAGGCCGGACTCGATCATGCCCTGCAGGATCTGGGTGCCTTCCTCGAAGGCGATCACCACGGCAGCGTCCGGCCTGGAGTTCTCGATCTGCTGGACGACCTGGTCGAAGTTGGTCGCCTTCGGGTCGTAGGTCTCGGCCAGCGTCACCGTCGCACCGCGCTCCTCCAGCGTCTTGCGGGTGGCCTCCATCAGACCGCGCCCGTAGTCGTCCGCCCGAGCGACCAGAGCCACCCGGTCGTGACCGTCGTCGCGGACGACGTCGGCCAGGATGGGACCCTGCAACGCGTCGCTCGGGACGGTACGGAAGTAGAAGCCGTCGTCCTCGTAGTCGGTGAAGGTCGGCGCGGTGTTCGACCCCGAGCACTGCACGACGCCCGCACCGGTCACCCGGTCGATGAACGCCAGCGACATGCCGGAAGCCGCGGCGCCGACGATCGCGTCCACGCCCGCCGCCAGGACCCGGTCCGCCGACTGTGCGGCAACGGCCTCCTGACCCGCTTCGTCACTGGAGACCACGGTCGGCACGGACTTGCCCAGAACCCCACCGGCGTCGTTGATCTTCTCTATCGCGAACTTGAGAGACTCGATCTGCGGCGGGCCGAGGTAGGCCAGCTGTCCCGTCTCCGGCAGGACGTAGCCGAACTGGAGCTCACCATCGCCCGGCTCGGCCTGGGCGGTGCCCGTCGTACCGCAGACGGCTATCACAAGAGCGGCCGCGCTCGCGAAGATCGCGGACCGTCGTATCGACGCTTTCATCTCCGCCTCCGCTCGTACAGGCGGCGGTGGTCGACTGGCCGGCCATCGCCCGCCATCTGTACATGAGGTTAGATCTCATGTGGAGCCCGGAAAAGCATGAAACGTACACTTTTTCGATTGGGCGTGCTCTTTCGGCATCGAAGCCGTGGAAGAGGTGAGTGCCGCCAGGTCACGACGTCCGCGCCAGCCGCACGATCGCCGCGATCGACCGGTCGACATCGGCCTCGGTCGTGGAGTGGCCGGAGACCGAGATGCGCATCAGCCGTCGGCCGCGCCAGGTGGTGGCGCCCATCCAGCAGGTGCCGTCGTCCTGCACGGCCTGTATCACCTGGTCGGTGCGGGAGTCGTCGCCGAAGCCGACGAGGACCTGGTTGAGCGTCACGTCGTTGACCACGTCGAAGCCCGCCGAGGTCAGGCCGTCGGCGAAACGGCGGGCGAGGGAGCAGCAGCGGTCCACGAGTGCGGCGACGCCGTCCCGGCCGAGTTCACGCAGCGCCGCCCAGGTGGCGAAGCCGCGTGCGTGGCGGGAGGACTCGACGGTGTAGTCGGCGCCACCGACCGGAGCACCGTCGGCGCGGGTGAGGTAGGAGGCGGTGTACGACAGAGCGTCGGCGTGGACGGCGGGACGGGAGCAGAACGCGTAGCCGCAGTCGTAGGGCACGTTCAGCCACTTGTGGCCGTCGCACGCCCAGGAGTCCGCCAGCTCGACACCGTCGACGAGGGGGCGGGTCACCGGGCTCGCGGCCGCCCACAGGCCGAAGGCGCCGTCGACGTGCACCCAGCCGCCGTGGGCGTGGGCGAGATCGCAGGCGGTACGGAGATCGTCGCAGGCGCCGGTGTTCACGTTCCCCGCCTGCGTACAGACGATCGCCGGTGTCTCCGGATCGGACGCCAGCGCGCGGCGCAGGTCCTCGGTGTCGAGGGCGCCGCGTCCGTCCGTGCGGACCGTCTCAACGCAGTCGGTGCCCAGGCCGAGCAGCCGCAGCGAGCGGTCGACGGTGGCGTGACGCTCCTCGCCCGCGACCACCCGCAGGCGCGGGGCGCCGCCCAGCCCCTGGCGCGCGACGTCCCAGCCGGCCTCGGTGAGCAGGTGCTGCCGCGCTGCCGCGAGCCCCGCGGTGTTGGCCGCCTGCCCGCCGGTGACGAACCCGGCGGACGCCGTGGCGGGGAGCCCGAGCAGGTCTTTCAGCCAGGCGCCCGCCGCCTCCTCCGCGGCGATGGCGGCGGGTGAGAGCGCGGCGTTGAAGGCGTTCTGATCCCACCCGGCGGCCAGGATCTCCGCGGCGGTGGCCGCGGGCAGCGCCCCGCCGACGACGAAACCGAAGAAGCGCGGCCCCGCGGTGGCGACGAGTCCCGTCTCGGCGGCGGCCACCAACTCGTCGATCACCGTGAGCGGGTCGACGGGGGAGCGGTTCAAGGGGCGGGAGAAGGCGCTGCGCAGGGCTGCGTGGTCCACCGGGCGCGCCACCGGCCGCCCGGGCAGCGAACGACGGTAGGCGGCGGCGTGCTCGGCGGCGTGACGGATGATCCTGGTCAGCTCGCCCATGCCCGGACGGTAACCGCCCGTCCGAGCGGCCGGGAACGGCCAATGGGGGAAGACTGGCCTGCCCTGGGGCGGTGGTCGCGGTCTCGCACGACCGCGGGTTCCGCGCGGGTTTCGAAGGGGAGCGGTTGGAGCTGCACGAAGGCCGCAGACGTTGATCGCGTCGGATTGCCCTCCGTCGCGAACGGCCTTCCCCCCTGTCCCTGAACTGCTCCGCACCCCCGGATCCCTGAACGCTCCTCCGGTGGGGCGGTTGCCGATGAGTTCACCGTCCTCGAACGGTCTACCCAGTGACACGACCGTTCTCGACAGGAGTGCCATGTCCACCATCCAGCCAGTGATCGTGACGGCCGACCAGGACGTTCTGCGTGGCTTCTACACGAAGTTGTTCGGCGCTGAGGAAATCTTCCGGGTACCGGCGGAAGGCCCGGCCTTCTACCTCGGCTTGCGCATCGGCGACACCGACCTCGGGCTGGTAGCCAGGGAGAATGCCGGGACTGGGGCGGCGTCGCGGATCCTGCTCAGCATCGGTGTCGAGGACGTCGACGAGACGCTCGGCCGGGTGGTGGCTCTGGGCGGCTCGGTCCGCAGCGGACCCAACGACATGCCGTGGGGTCAGCGCGTCGCCCACATCTCGGACCCCGACGGCAACGCGGTGAACCTCACTCAGCCGATCCCGGCCCGGTGACGGGGCGGTCGTGAGTGATGGGAAGACGGCATCGGCCGGTCGACCGCACAGCGTCCCCCGTTCGGATGCCGGTGCATGAGCGGCCCCCGGCTGCGACGGCGGCCATCGGGTCAAGGCCCAGCGCCCTCGCCGAGAGCCTGCCGGTAGGCCAGTTCGTCGTCCTCCCCGAACACGGCGAACACGATGCGGTCGAAACGGCCAGGGTGCGCTTCGAGCCAGTCCGTGACCGTCCGCAGCGCGACGGAGGCGGCCTCGCTCCTGGGGTAACCGAACACGCCGGTGCTCACGGCGCAGAAGGCCACGGTGCGGATCGGATCCACTTCGGCGGCGAGGTTCAGACAGGCCTGGTAGGAGGAGGCGAGTGCCCGCGCGTCGTCGGCCCGGGGGAGGATGTCTACGACCGGCCCGACGGTGTGCAGGACGTACGGTGCCGGCAGGTGGTAGCCCCGGGTGATCTTGGCCGTGCCGGTCGGTTCGGACATGCCCTGCAGCGTCATGATCGTGTGGCAGTCGTCGCGCAGACGGGGACCCGCGGCGTTGTGGAGGGCGTTGTCGATACAGGGGTGCAGAGGGCGGAAACAGCCGAGCAGGGCGCTGTTCGCGGCGTTGACGACGGCGTCCGCGGCCAGAACGGTGAGGTCTCCACGCCACAGCACGGTGTGACGTGCGGCAGGGAAGACAGACCCGGGGAACTCTTCTTCGATCGTGGGCAGACGTTCCACCGAGACGGTCGGCCTCGACAGGCGCTCCGCACCAAGGACCGCGTCCACCGCCTCGTCCACCCCCTCCGGCAACGCACCGGGATCGCGGATGGTCAGCAATGCACGAAGCACCTTGCGGGCCGCCACCGCGTCCATGCCGGCGACGTCCCGCAACGAATCCGCCTGCAGCCCCAGTCGAGACACGGCCGCATCAGTGCTGAGCAGACGCAGAGCCCTACGCACGTGTGCGTCCAGCCGGCCGGCCGTGGCGGGAGCCGTCGTCGGACGGAAGGGCTCATCGAGGGCGATGGCCGCTCGGTAGGCGGCGAGAGGCAGCAAGGGCCGTGTCTCCCTCCCGGCGAAGACGCCGGACTCGGCGGGGAACGGATTCATCGGGGGCTCCGTGGGGGGTTGGGGGGGTCCGAACGAGGAGCGCCGATGGCCCGGCGCGTTGCACGCCTCCGGGCGCGGGCCGGGCCATCGGCAGGCGGTGGTTCAGGACTGCTCGAGTGTGCCGACGTGCAGGCAGCCGATCCTGCAGCATGCGCGCATGCCGCCGTGCCCGTCGGCTTGTTCACTTTTCGTCTGACTGGGTGCAGGCCGGTCAGAACAGGCCGTTGCCGTGCGGCAGTTCGGCCGGAACCGGCGCGACGACGTCCCAGTGCTCCACGATCTTGCCGTCTGCCACGCGGAACAGGTCGTAGTAGGCGACCGGCACGCCGAACTCGCCCTCGGACTGCGTCAGGACGAACTCGCCCTCGGCGATGACCCTGTGGACCTTCTTGTAGACGAGGTTCTTGCCCTGCTCGGCCCACCGGGCCGCGGCCGCGCCGAAGCCGTCGAGGCCGTCGGCGGCTTCGGGGTTGTGCTGGTGGTAGGACTCGGTGGAGATGTAGTCGGTCAGCACCGAGTAGTCGGCGCCGACGAAGACCTTTTCGGCGAACTCGGCCACCAGGGCGCGGTTGGCTTTGGTCCTGTCGGTCTCGGTGACCGTGGCAGGGCCGTCGGTCTGGGAGCGGCCGGACACGGTGTTGTCCACCCGGGGAGTCAGGGCGTCCCAGTGCTCCGCCAGCTTGCCGTCGGCGTCGACGCGGAAGATGTCGAAGCCGACGAGCGGGTCGGGCCCGAAGCCGTGGTACGTGCCGTGCAGGGCTACCAGGTCGCCGTCGGCGATGACCCGGGCGCCCTCGTAGCGGAAGTCGTCGCCGAGGCCCGCGACGAGTTCGCGCAGGGCCTCAGGGCCGTCGGCGGCGAGGGCACTGTGCTGCGTGTAGCCCGCGGCCACCCAACGGTCCACGGCGGAGGGATCCTTGTCGCCGAACAGCTCGGCGGCGGCCTGGAGAACGGTGTTCTTCGCGTTGCTCATGACTGTCTTCCTTGCTTGTGGAACTGCGCTGGAGGACCAGCGCGGGATCTGCCGACGGTCAGCGGCGATGTGTTCAAACTAGGCCGGTACGACCCGGCGGGCCGGCTCCTCAGGCGACCTGTGATGTTCAAAAAGTGACAGTGGCAGCCGTGGCTCGTCGGTGATGCGGTTCAGCCCTGGGCGGTGCGTACGACGTCGGCGAGGGACGTGGCGCCGTGGCCGGTGAGACGGGGTACGGCGTCGCTGACGCCGTCGAGTTCACCGGACGCGATGGCCGTGTAGGTGGACACCCAGGCGTCCAGCTGCCACGGCGGAACGCCGTAGGAGGCACGGGAGGCGTAGGCCTCCTCGACCGTCTCCGGCTGGTAGGTGACGGCACGTCCGAGCTGCTCGGACAGGATCACGGCCGCTTCGTCCAGCGTCAGGGACTCGGGCCCGGTCAGGTCGTAGGTCATGCCGGCGTGGTCGTCCGGACGGGAGAGCACCGTGGCGGCCACGTCGGCGATGTCGTCCTGGCCGACGAACGCGGCACGCCCCTGTCCGGCCGGGCCGCGGATGACGCCGTCCTCGCCGACGAGATCGGTGACGAACTCCGCATAGAAGTTGTCCCGGAGGAACGTGTACGCCAGGCCGCTCGCCCGGATGTGCTGCTCGGTGTGGAAGTGGTCGTGCGCCAAAGTGAACGTGGCTTCGGGACTGGCGCCGTAGAAGGAGACGTAGACCAGCTGCCGGACACCCGCCTCCGCGGCGGCGTCCACGAAAGCCTTGTGCTGGGCGAGCCGTTCGGCGCTCTCGGAGGCGGACACCATGAACACGGTCCGGATACCCGCGAGGGCCTCGAGCACCGAGGCCCGGTCGGCGTAGTCGCCGCGTACGGCCACCGCACCGGGGAGCCTCGGGCCACGGTCCGGGCGGCGGACCACCAGTTTCTGCGACATACCCAGCTCGGCGAGACGCCGGGCGACGCGCCCACCGAGACGGCCGGTGGAGCCGGTGACCGCGACCGTGGGATCGCTTCCCGCAGATCCCGTAGGTTTAGTCGATCCCGTGGATCCCGCGGATCCCGTCGGTACCTCGGACATGACGTGTGTGTCTCCTTCCGGTGGTGACGAAGGTGCTCCGCCGGGATCGTCAGGGGGCGATCCGGTCGAGGAGCCGGTCCGCACCGACGGGAACGGGCAGAGCCCGCTCACCGAGGTCGGCGGGGACGCCGGGATGGTCGGGATTGATCCGGACGAGGCGGGCCCGAGGCGTTTGGCGCACCACGTGCTCCATCGGCAGGCGGATCACCCCGGGAGTATTGAATCCGGCACCGAGCTCCAGGACGAGCAAGGTGCTGTCCGTGGGTGCGTCGGCGAGCCACCGGGCCAGGTGCTGGCCGGCGGGCAAGTAAGCATCGTCCACGAACTCCGGGCCGACTCGGACGTTGGGAAAGACCTCGGCGCCACAGTTGGGGCAGAGCGGCAGGGCCTGTGGGTCGGTCACCCGGCCGCTGTCACGGTCGTAGGCCGCCAGGATCAGGTCGAGGAACGGTTTGCTGGGCCAGGTGTCACGGGTGCACGGGACGGTGCACTGCAGCCAGCCGTAGTCGCCCTGCGGGGTGAAGACCCGGTCCGGAGCGAAACCGCTGCGGGCGAAGAGGGCATCGACGTTGGACGTCATTACCCAGTGGTCGTGCTCGCCCACCAGGTCCCTCAGTTTGGCGTAGAGGGGGTTGGGGCCCGGGCTGAAGCGGACGTCGTCGATATGGACGGCCCAGTAGCCCCACATCATGTCCTTCGGCAGGGGCGCACCGAGCAGATAGCGCGAGCGCAGGCCGAGCCGGTGCAGCGCCGGCAGCAGTTCCCTGAAGCGTTCGGTGTCGCCGTAGTCGTAGCCCGCCGCCGCGCTCAGACCGGCGCCGGCCGCGACCAGCACCCGGTCGGCCTCTTTCAGCCACGTGCGGATCGTCTCGCCTGCTTGTGCCGTGATGACACGTTCCGCCGGCATCATCGCCCTTCGCCGTCCTTTCCGGTTTCAGCCACGGGGGAGAGCCCGTTCCTTCGGCAGTACGACCAACGTAGGGCGCCACCTGCGGGCAAGCCGATAAACTTCTGACTGATGATGGCCAAAAGCCGACACGGTTCGTCGAAGGAGATTCCAGAAATCCCCTTCGCCGCGCCCGCGGGAACTCCCGCGGGTGTCGAGGTCATGTCCTTGGCCGAGCTGCGCCGTCGCGTTTCCGAGAGCGTCCTGACCCGTCCCCAGCGTCCCGACTTCCACCACCTGCTCACCCTCACGACGGGCGGCCTCCGGCACACCGTCGATTTCGACGGCTATGTGCTGCGGCCGGGCTCCTGGTTGTGGGTGCGTCCGGGGCAGGTGCACCAGTGGGGCGATCTCGACCGGGCCGAGGGCATGCTGATCCTCTTCCGGCAGGACATGCTGGACGCGGCCACCGCGACCGCCGCCCGTGTCGACGACCCGCACGCATCCGTCGTCACCACCCCCGAGGCCGACGACGCCCAAGCCCTGATCATGGCCTCGGAGCACCTGAGCCACGAGTTCCAGGCGCTCGGACGGCTGCCGCTGGAGGTCCACAGGGCGGCCCTGCGCCACCTGCTGGCGGTCCTCCTGCTGCGGCTCGCCCACCTCACCGCCCCGGCCGACGGCCCTCCACCGGAACGCGACGAGACGTACCTGCGGTTCCGGGACGCGGTCGAGCGGGACTTCACCCGCACCCGGAGGGTGGAGGACTACGCCCGCCTGCTCGGCTACTCGGCGCGTACCCTCTCCCGGGCGACGGCGGCGAGCGCCGGGCTCAGCGCGAAGGAGTTCGTCGACCGCCGGGTCGAGCTGGAAGCGAAACGTCTGCTCGCGCACGGTGACCGGACCGCGGCCCAGATCTCGGACCAGCTCGGCTTCGTCAACCCCTCCCAGTTCAGCAAGTACTTCATGCACCGCACGGGACAGTCCCCGATCGAATTCCGCAGGGCGGTCCGCGGCCGTGGTCGGAGGACTTGAAGCCACTGAAGGGGGCAAGCGGTTCGTCCGCGACGGGCTGGTCGGCGACAGCCACGATGCCGGTGCGGATGCGCCGGGCAACCGGACCCGCCTGTCTGCATGGGGACGAAGTACCAGGAGTGACGCGACGTGCAGATCGACGGCGTGCTTCTCGGCTTGAAGTGGCCCGACCTCCGGTCTGTTCCCTCCCCTGCCCTGTGGCGCCGGTGCCGGAAAGTCAGGCGACCCCGCGCGGCGCCGACTGCGAGACTGCACGCCATGACCCGACATGCCCTGACCCAGAACGAATATTTGAGCGAAGTCGAGCGGCTTGCCCGAGAGGTCCGGTCTGCGGCGCTGGAAGAGGGGTGGCTTTCCTATGGCCCCGACCCTGAGGACGCGACAACTCTCGAGCGGGCTGTGAACGCGTTGGCTCGGGCTCTGCAGCACCATCACTTCCCCGGTGACGGGTGCGTCGAGGAGGATCGGCCCCTGGTCGAGCTGGTGGGTGTCGTGATCATTCGGCCGGGAGCCATGCCGTCCGCGCTGGACGAGACTTATGAGCAGGCTTGCCTCCGGATCGGGGTGGAACCCCGTGAGGAGGGGTGGGCGCTATGGAACACCTGGGGCAAGGGGCAGTCCTGCATGACCATGGTTGTCTCGGCTGTTGACACCACCGAGGGACTGCTTGCGAACTGGTCGCGAGGTGTGGACGTACTCCCGGTCCAGCCCTTGCCTTCGCAGGTCGCGCTGATCCAGCAGGGCTGGGCCGGGCCCATGACTCTGTCTCCGCGCGCCGTGAAGAAGACAGGCTTGCTGGACTCGGCGTAAACGTCACTGCTGAGCGGGTCGGAGAGCCCATCTGCCGGGGAAAGTCCGCTGCCGGATGCGTCGTTCCGAGCGTCGGCGGTCGCGGTCCTCAGGAAGGCGTCGTTGACGCGTGCCCCAGGCGCGACCGAGCGCTACCCGCGTAGCGCGGGGTGAAGGGGCGTCGGCCCTTCTTCGCGTCGTGCTGATGGCGAGCCGCTTGGCGAGGCCCCGCAGGGCTCATCTCCTGGTCGCGTGGAGCGCGCACCATGCCGCGCCTGGGGTGTACTGCCAGTACCTGCCACGGCAGTGCCTGGCACACGCGGCTGAGCTGCTGTTTCCTCGTTGTCGGCGGTACGTGGACAGCCACCCCCGGACAGGCCCGCCGCACGGGCAGTGCGTGATGCCGTCCGTCGGTACGTCCACCCACTTACGTCACCCGTGATGATGAAGGAGCACCCAAGAATGAGTCCCGTCTACGACTTCTCCGGGCAGGTGGCCCTGGTCACCGGCGCCGCCTCCGGTATGGGCCTGGCCACTGCCCGCGCCTTCGCCGACTCCGGCGCCGCCGTGGTTCTGGCCGACGTCGACCACGACGCCGTCCACAACGCAGCCGAAGAGATCACCGGCCGCGGCGGGCGGGCGATCGGCGTCGTCTGCGACGTCACCGACGAACAGCAGGTGGAAGCGGCAGTGCGGGCCGCGGTGACGGAGTACGGCCGCCTGGACATGGCGTTCAACAACGCCGGCATCCAGGCGCCGCCGGCCGACGCGGCCGACGAGACGGCCGAGTCCTTCGACCGGGTCAACGCCGTCAACCTGCGCGGCGTGTGGGCGGCGATGAAGCACGAACTGCGACAGATGCGAGAGCAGGGCAGCGGCGCCATCGTCAACTGCTCATCCCTGGGCGGGCTCGTCGGACTGCCGGAGCGGGCGGCCTACCACGCCTCCAAGCACGGCGTCATCGGCCTGACCCGCAGCGCCGCAGTCGAGTACGCGCCCCGCGGCATCCGCGTCAACGCCGTGTGCCCCGGTGTCATCGACACCCCGATGGTCGCCGACATGGTCGAGAACCAGGCCGAGGCCATGGCCGGGATCCTCAAGGAACAGCCCATCGGCCGACTGGGTGCAGCGGACGAGGTCGCAGCAGCCGTCCTGTGGCTGTGCAGCCCCGGCGCCGGCTTCGTCACCGGAACAGCTCTCCCCGTCGACGGCGGCTTCACCGCCCACTGACGTCCGTTCACCGTCGCTGCCCAGGCGGTACCCCAGCCCTTTGACACCAGGGCCGCCCAGGTCGCCGTCCGCGGCGACCTGCTCGAGCCAAGGCCGGTTGAGATGCGACTCTTCAGTCAGCGCCAGGCCAGATCTGGACAACCCACACCTCAAGGGGATCCTCGTGCGGCCCTTCAGGAGGGAAGGGATCGAGAGCCAGCGATGCCTCAACATGATCTCGCCCACGGCAGAGCAAACGTAGGTGACAGCGCCCCGGCCGCAGCTTGATCTCGCCGTAGCAGACGCCATTCAAGTCGACCACCGCGAGGCGATCTGCCATCGGGGAGTGGAAAGCCCGTTCGTACTCCCAAGAGCCTGACGGCTGAGGAGCGGGTCCGTCCCATACCTCCAAACGCACCAAAGGATAGAAATCGTTGTCGCTGGAGGTAAGGCTCCAGCCTTCTCCGGGAATCTGAACAACGTCGTCCTCCGCCGGTGCTTGTTCGAAGAGGATGGGGCCGATCTGGATGGTCCTGTAGTACACGCGCGGACGGACATCAACAGCGTTGATCAGGGTGGGCACTTACTCTCCTCACTATCGAGCGAGCAGGGCCAGGCTGGCCGCCTTGAACTCAAAGCCGTCCGTTCACCTCGCAACGACCACAAACGGACACGCACACCTGCCTTTTGTACCGCCGGGTATCAGCCGGACGCCAGTGAAAGGGTCCGCCGTCAGGGACTTCTTCACCGCGAACGACATCGGCGACCGGGTCCGTGGTGGGGGCCAGGACCCGCCCCACGGTTGGGCGGTGGCCCGCGGGTTGCGCCGAGTCCCATTGCGCAACTCTCTGCTGCGCCGAGCACGGCGCCGTCACCCTCGTCGGAGAAGATCTCCTCGCGGTTGGCCACGTTCGGTCAGGTCGGCTCCGTCACGGCGGACACGGTCGGCACCGCTTCAACGGTTGAGACATCGCCTGGTGGAGTCCCGCCGCGATCGCTCCACCCGGCGAGACCCTCCACGTGTACCCGGGTCACGCCGCAGGTCGTCATTGTGTGTCGCTTGTCCGGGCGGGTCGTGGGGTCACTGCCGTGGGGTGGTGGTGGTTTTGGGAAGGGCGAGTATGGCGAGGGCGGCCAGGACGTAGGTGGCGGCCTGCCAGGGCATTACCTGAGCGAGGGCGTGGCCGAACAGCTGGGCTGGTGCGCCGGGCGCCGCGCCGACTTCGGGGGTGAGGGCGTTGAAGAAGACGGTGCCGAGGACGGCGACACCGGCGGCGCCACCGATCTGGTTCACCGTCGACAGGACCCCGCCGGCGGCGCCGGCATGGCGGCCGGGCACACCGGCGAGGACGACGCCGACCAGGACCGGTGCACCCAGTCCCAGGCCGAGGCCACCGAGAAACATGACGCCGGCCAGCGGCCAGTAGCCGGGGGCCGTGGCGCCGTCGCGGGCCAGCCACCACAGCAGTCCCTGGGAGGCGGCCAGGGTCAGGGCGCCAGTGACGGCGAGGGCGCGGCCGGCTGGTGCGCCGAGGGCGGCCCCGGCGCCAGAGGTGATCATCGACCCGATGGCGTACGGCAGGATGACCAGACCGGTGTCCCACGCGGAGCGGCCGGTGCCGGCCTGCAGGTAGATGGACAGGGTCAGGAAGAACGAGGCCAGGCCGCCGAAGAACAGCACCGACGCCACCAGGCCCGTGGTGAACGGCCGTACCGACAGCAGGGCCGGATCCAGCACGGGCTGACGGCCCCGGCGGGTCAGAGCCCGCTCGTGGGCCAGGAACACTGCCAGGAGCAGCAGCCCGCTCGCGAGCACGGCCCACCCGGACGCCGGCCATCCCCAGTCCCGGCCCTGCACCAGCGGCAGCAGCACCAGGAGCACCGCAACCGCGACCAACACGGCCCCGGTCACGTCGAGACGGGTGCGCACCGGCGCGTGGGACTCGGGAAGCACCCGGGCACCCAGCGCGAGGCCGAGGACTGCGACGGGGACGTTGATCCAGAAAATGGCGCGCCACCCCAGGCCCCACAGGTCGGCGGCGATGAGCGCTCCGCCCAGCAGCGGTCCGGCGACCGAGGCCAGAGCCTGGACGGCCCCGTAGGCACCGAAGGCCTTGGCCATCGCGGCGGGCTCGAACGATGACCGAATGATGCCGAAGACCTGCGGGACCATGAACCCACCGGCCAGGCCCTGCACGGCCCGGACCGCGATCAGGACCCCGGCCGACGGGGCCAGGGCGCACGCCGCGGACGCCACTGCGAAGCACGCCAGGGAAACGAGGAAGACCTTGCGGCGGCCGTGGTCGTCGCCGACCCGCCCGCCCGTGATCAGGCCGCACCCGAGCGAGAGGGTGTAGGCCGCGAGCATCCACTGCAGCTGCGACTGTGAGGCGTCCAGGTCGGCGGCGATGTCCGGGGCGGCGACGGTGACGATGGTGACGTCGAGCAGGTCCATGAACGAGGCGAACAGCATGACGAGCAGCGCGAGGGATGCCCGGCCGCCGGCCACGGGTGCTTTCTGCGCGGGGGTGGTCGATCCCGGACGACGCGGTGGAGGACGCGCTGCGCGACGCCGCCCTGTACGACGTGATCACGCGCCGCCCGGGTGGCATCCACAGCAGGGTGG
>NZ_JBEOXI010000183.1:0-17010 GCF_040296465.1 Streptomyces sp. NPDC002130 | reverse complement strand
GTTGTTCTGCTCGATCTACGACCGCCGCTTCTGGATGCGTGAGCGGTACTGGAAGTCGCCATGTCATCACCGTCGAGATCGGGTACGCGCTGTGCAGTGCGGCCTTCGCGGCGGCGGTGGTCTTCGGGGCCGTGGCCGGGCCCGCGTTGCTCTTCGACCTGCCGGAGACGCCGGAGCGCCTGCTGGTGCGGGCCGGTCTGGTGCTCGCGCCGGTGCTCTTCGCCGCCCGGGTCGTCAGTGTGCTTCTCCGCTTCCGGAGGGCGGATCAGCCCAGCCAGCCCGGCCGCACCAGCCCCGACTCGTAGGCGAGCACGACCAGTTGGGCCCGGTCGCGGGCGCCGAGCTTCACCATCGTGCGGCTGACGTGGGTCTTCGCCGTGAGCGGGCTGACGACCAGGCGGCGGGCGATCTCCTCGTTGGACAGGCCCATCCCCACCAACGCCATGACCTCGCGCTCCCGCTCGGTGAGCCGGTCCAGCGCGCCGGCCGCCGCCGGTTCCTTGGAGCGGGAGGCGAACTCGGAGATCAGCCGCCGCGTCACACTCGGCGACAGCAGTGCGTCGCCCGCGACCACCGCCCGTACGGCGCGCAGGAGTTCCTCCGGCTCGGTGTCCTTGACCAGAAAGCCGGACGCGCCGGAGCGGATCGCCTCGAAGACGTACTCGTCGAGCTCGAAGGTGGTGAGCATGACCACCTTGGCGTTCCCCAGGTCCGGGTCGGCGGTGACCTGCCGGGTCGCGGCCAGGCCGTCCAGCGCCGGCATGCGGATGTCCATCAGCACGACGTCGGGCCGAAGTTCACGGATCCGGCGCACGGCCTCCTCCCCGTCGGCGGCCTCCGCGACCACCTCGATGTCCGGCTGCGCGTCGAGCAGCGCCCGGAATCCCGCCCTCACCAGTGACTGGTCGTCGGCGAGCAGTACACGGATCACCGGTCCTCCTGTTTCGGTCCGGCGGACGTTCCGGCGGATGCCGACAGCGGCAGCACGGCGAGCACCCGGAACCCTCCGCCCGGGCGGGGGCCCGCCTCGATGGTGCCACCCAGGGCGGCGGCCCGCTCCCGCATCCCGGCGAGCCCGTTGCCGCTGCCGCCCGCGTCGGCGCCGGTCGCGGGTCCGTCGTCGTCCACGCGCAGCCGCAGGACGTCCGCGTCGTGCGCGAGGTGCACGCGCGCGTGCCGTGAACCCGAGTGCCGTACGACGTTGGTCAGGGCCTCCTGGACGATCCGGAAGGCGGCCAGGTCCGTGCCCGGCCCGAGGCGCGGCGGCTCTCCCACGACGTCCACCGTGAGGCCCGCGCTCGCGGCCTGCTCCACCAGTTCGGGCAGCCGGTCGAGGCCGGGCGCGGGGGTTCGCGGCGCGGCACCGGGGGCGCGCAGGGTGTCGAGCACCTGGCGCACCTCGCCGAGCGCCTCCTTGCTCTGGTCCTTGATCGTGGTGAGGGCGGTGCGGGCCTGCTCGGGGTCGGTGTCCAGCAGTGCGAGACCGACACCCGCCTGCACGTTGATGACGGAGATGCTGTGGGCGAGGACGTCGTGCAGCTCCCGCGCGATCCGCAGCCGCTCCTCATCGGCCCGCCGCCGTGCGGCCTCGGCCCGCTCGGCCCGTTCGCGGGCCCACTGCTCGCGCCGGACACGGAACAGCTCCGACACCGCCGCGACGGCCACCACCCAGGTGGCGACCACGACCTCCTCACCCCAGGAGACGGCGGAGTCCCCGGCCGGCGGCAGCCACCTGAAGAGCCAGTGCGCCACCAGGACGTGCCCGGCCCAGAGCATGCCCATCGCGGTCCACGCCGCCCGGCGGTGCCCGGCGACGATGGCGCTGAAGCAGGCCAGGGCGACGGTGAAGAGCACCGGCCCATAGGGATACCCGGCCCCCAGATAGACCATGACGGCGGCCGCCGTGCCGAACACCACGGCCACCGGATACCGCTTCCGCCACAGCAGCAGCCCTACGGCCACCAGCAGCAGCACCCGTGCGAAGAGATCCAGCTCCGCCCGCTCGCCCTGCTGCCCGTGGGCGGCGAAGTTCGACCCGGCCAGGACGAACACGGTCACGAGGACCGTGGACCGCCAGGGCCACCGCGGATCCCGCCCCTCCCGCCGGTCCCACGACGCCGGCCCGTGCCGCCACCACTGCGGCGGACCGCCCCCCGCACGCTGCTCGTCCATACCGGCCACGCTAGACGCCCCGCTCCCGCAGCCGCGTCACCCCCGCGTGGTGATCACGCGTACTCCCGGGGAAGTACGCCCTCCTGCCGTGCCGGTGGCCCAGGGCTTGTCCCACCTGAGCCCACCCCATTCGTCGGTGCGCCTGCGTGCCATGCGGGTGCGAAGATCAGTGGATGGTGCGCATGGGTGAATTCTTCCTTGCGGGAGACGACGAGTCCGCCCTGCGGGTGGGCCCTCGCAGCAGTCACGACTTCCCGGCCGTGCCGTTCGACGGCATGTATCCCGATGACGCGGTCCTGAGGTGGGAAGCTCAGCTGACGGGCGCCGAGAGCACAATCCGGGATGTGGTGCCCATGGCCAACGACGGTTTCACCGTCTTTGCCGTCCCGGAGCCACTCTGCACGGCTCTGGCAACTGTGGGGAGAGACCGGCTCAGAGCTGCAGCTCTTGCGTGGGCCGAGGCCGCCTCCGAAGCGGACGACGAGCTCTCGCTGGACAACGCGCTGGACCTCCTTGATCGAGTGTCAGCCCTCGCGGTAAGTGGCGGGGAGACTCACCTCCACCTGTACTGCTGGTACTTCGCGCCCTGATCTCTCCGCATCGACGCATCCGATCGCGACCGACCGGACCGGCTTCAGGCGGGCCCGGGCACCAGCCCCACCCCCCTGGCGAGTTGCTCCGCCGCGTGCCGGAAGAACGTCTCCCGGTCCTCCACCACCCGGTAGAACTGGCCGAACAGCTCGAAGCCGACCAGGCCGTACAGCTGGGCCCAGGCCGCGACAAGTGCGGTCACGACCTCCGGGGGGAGGTCCGGGGCGAGGTCGGCGGCCATCCGTTCGGCCTCCGGGCGGAGGTCGGCCGGCATCGAAGGCCGGGCGAGGCCCGGACCGTGGTGGGCGTCGCGCGTGATGCCGATGAGCAGCAGGCCGACGCGGGCGGCGGCCGGGACGGTGACTTCGGGGGCCGTGTAGCCGGGCACGGGCGATCCGTAGATCAGCGCGTACTCGTGCGGATGGTCCAGCGCCCAGCGCCTGACCGCCTGGCAGACCGCGATCCAGTGCTCGAAGGGCCCGGCCGCTGACTCTGCGGCGGCCTCGGCGCTCTCACCGAGGGAGTCGTAGGCATCGATGATGAGCGCGGTGAGCAGGTCGTCACGGCTGGGGAAGTAGCGGTACAGCGCGGAGGAGACCATGCCCAGTTCACGGGCGACGGCCCGCAGGGAGAGCCGGGCGGCGCCCTCCGCCGCGAGCTGTCTGCGGGCCTCGTCCTTGATGGCCGCGGTCACTTCGATCCTGGCCCTGGCACGGGCGCCGTGTGCGGTGCTCATGCGGAAAAGTGTGCCATGAGAACAGAGCAGTGCACATAAAAGAGAGCACTGCTCTTGCTCCGTGGTGCCGATGGCAGGCAGACTGAACCCCGAGAGAGCAGTGCTCACAAAAGAGGGGGACCTCATGTCCACGCACGTCCAGAAGCCCGGCTGGTTCACCGTCAACGTCTTCAACCGCTTCGTGGCCTGGCTGACCCGCCGCGGGATCAGCGTCTGGGGCTCCCGGGTCCTCGCCGTCCGGGGCCGCAAGAGCGGCCAGTGGCGCACCACCCCCGTCAACCTGCTGACCCTGGACGGCAGGCAGTACCTGGTCGCCCCCCGCGGTCATGTGCAGTGGACGCACAACATGCGCGCCGCGGGCGGCGGTGAACTGCACCTGGGCAAGCACGTGGACACCTTCACCGCGGCCGAGGTGGGCGACGACGACAAGACCCCGATCCTGCGCGCCTATCTCAAGCGCTGGAAGGCGGAGGTCGGGGTCTTCTTCAACGGCGTCGGCCCCGACTCCCCCGACGACCAGCTGCGCCGCATCGCACCCGACCACCCGGTCTTCGAGATCACGGTGAAGGATTGATCACGAAGAGGGCTGATCACGAAGAGCGCTGATCGCGGTGAGGGCTGATCTCGACGGGCGGCCGATCACTCCGCCGAGCCGGCCCCGCCGCCCGCGGCGGGACGGCGGTCCAGCGCGGTCAGGGCCCGCTGCGCCACCGGGTACGTACGGACGATCTCGCCCAGCGACGTCGAGCCCTGCGTGATCTCCTTGAACGCCCTCCAAGCAGGGCGGAAGCCCGTCAGCGCCGCGTGGAACAACCCGGGACGCCGCTCGAACACCGTCACCAGTCGCCTGCCGACACTCATCTCCACTCCGAGGCCGGCCTTGACGGCGAACGCGTAGTTGAGAGCCTGCCGGCGCGTGTCCACGGCGTCGTGCGCCTCGGCGATCCGCACCGCCCACTCCCCCGCGAGCCGGCCGGACCGCAGCGCGAAGGAAATGCCCTCACGGGTCCACGGCTCCAGCAGCCCCGCCGCGTCACCGCACACCAGCACCCGCCCGCGCGAGAGCGGCGAGTCGTCGGCACGACAGCGGGTCAAGTGCCCCGAGGAGATGCTCGGTTCGAACCCGGCGAGGCCCAGCCGGCCGATGAACTCCTCCAAGTACCGCTTCGTCGCGGCACCTTCGCCCCGGGCCGAGATGACCCCGACCGTCAGGGTGTCGCCCTTGGGGAAGACCCAGCCGTAACTACCGGGCATGGGGCCCCAGTCGATGAGCACCCGGCCCTTCCAGTCCTCCGCGACGGTGTCCGGCACCGGGATCTCCGCCTCCAGACCGAGATCGACCTGGTCGAGCTTGACCCCGACATGCGCCCCTATCCGGCTGGCGCTGCCGTCCGCCCCGACGACCGCCCGCGCGAGCACGACCTCGCCGCCCTGCAGGACCACGGCGACCGTGCGCCGGTCCGGCACCGCCGAGCCGTGCTGCTCGACCCGCTGGACGGTGACGCCCGTACGCAGCTCGGCGCCCGCCTTCTGCGCGTGCTCGACCAGCTGCTGGTCGAACTCGGGCCGGTTGATCAGCCCGAAGAGCATCTGCTTGGAGCGGCGCGTGCGCGTGAAGCGGCCGTTGCTGGAGAACGTCACCGCGTGCACCCGGTCCCTGAGCGGCAGCTCGAAACCGGGCGGCAGGGCGTCGCGCGAGGGGCCGATGATGCCGCCGCCGCACGTCTTGTACCGCGGCAGCTCCGCCTTCTCCAGCAACAGCACGCGTCTGCCGGCCACCGCCGCCGCGTACGCGGCCGAAGCGCCCGCGGGTCCCGCGCCCACCACGACGACGTCCCACACCTGCCGCACGTCGTCCGCCGAAGTGTTCTCGCTGCTCACGATGGTCTGTTGCTCCCGATCAAAGCCGCCTGCCGCTGTCTCCCGCATCCTACGGCGGCGGGCACCGCAGGCCGCTGTGGGAGGATCGGCGGCGTGGGTGGCCCATACACGGGGACGCGCCCGCACCACACGATCACGCGTACCGAGAGGTACGCACCCTTGACAACGTCGCACCCACGAGGAGCGTGCCCATGTCGTCGAATCCGGTCGCCGAGACCGTCGCATCGCTGATGCCCAGGGCGAAGCAGGAGCTCACCGAACTGGTGGCCTTCCGGTCGGTGGCGGACTTCGACCAGTTCCCGAGGAGCGAGAGCGAGGGCGCCGCCCGCTGGGTCGCCGACGCGCTCGCCGCCGAGGGCTTCGAGGACGTGGCCCTGCTCGACACCCCCGACGGCACCCAGTCGGTCTACGGCTACCTGCCCGGCCCGGAGGGCGCGAAGACCGTCCTGCTCTACGCCCACTACGACGTGCAGCCGCCGCTGGACGAGGCCGCCTGGACGACCCCGCCCTTCGAGCTGACCGAGCGGGACGGACGCTGGTACGGGCGCGGGGCCGCCGACTGCAAGGGCGGCCTGGTCATGCACCTGCTGGCGCTGCGCGCACTGAAGGCGAACGGCGGCGTGCCCGTCCATGTGAAGGTGATCGCCGAGGGCTCGGAGGAGATGGGCACCGGCGGTCTGGAGCGGTACGCCGAGGAGCACCCCGGCCTGCTGGAGGCGGACACGATCGTCATCGGCGACGCGGGCAACTTCCGCGTCGGCCTGCCGACCGTCACCTCCACCCTGCGCGGCATGACGATGGTGCGCCTTCAGGTCGACACCCTCGCGGGCAATCTGCACTCGGGCCAGTTCGGCGGTGCCGCACCCGACGCGCTGGCCGCGCTGATCCGCGTGCTGGACTCGCTGCGCGCCGAGGACGGTTCGACGACCGTCGAGGGGCTCACCGGCGACGCCTCCTGGAACGGGTTGCGCTACGAGGAGGAGCAGTTCCGGCAGGACGCCAAAGTCCTGGAGGGCGTCGGGCTGATCGGGTCCGGGACGGTCGCGGACCGCATCTGGGCGCGCCCCGCCGTCACCGTCCTCGGCATCGACTGCCCGCCCGTGGTCGGTGCCACCCCCTCCGTGCAGGCGAGCGCCCGCGCGCTGATCAGCCTGCGGGTGCCGCCGGGCGTGGACGCGGGCGAGGCGACCAAGCTGCTCCAGGCGCATCTGGAGGCGCACACGCCGTGGGGTGCGCGGGTGAGCACCGAGCAGATCGGCCAGGGCCAGCCGTTCCGCGCCGACACCACCAGCCCGGCGTACCAGGCCATGGCGGCCGCGATGGCGGTGGCCTACCCGGGCCAGGAGGTGCAGTACGCGGGGCAGGGCGGCTCCATCCCGCTGTGCAACACGCTGGCCGCGCTGTACCCGCGTGCGGAGATCCTGCTCATCGGGCTGAGCGAGCCCGAGGCGCAGATCCACGCGGTGAACGAGAGCGTGTCCCCCGAGGAACTGGAGCGGCTGTCGGTGGCGGAGGCACTGTTCCTGCGCAACTACGCGGCGGGCTGACCGCTCTGCCCGCAGCAGAAGGCCCTCGTCCCCGGACGGGGGCCTTTCCCACGTTCTTCCCCTAGACGTCATCGAGCCGGTGACCGCGCAGGCGGCCCGGGCGCTGGGCGACGCGGCACACGGGCGGCGCCCCTAGCCGAGGGCCGGGTCCAGGACGATGTCCTCCTCGCGTGCGGTGACGGACGGCTCCTCGGGGAAGTGGCAGGCGGTCAGGTGCCCCGAGGGGCTGCCCTCGACGCGCGCCAGCGCCGGCTCCTCGACGGCGCACTTGTCCTGCGCCTTCCAGCAGCGGGTGCGGAAGCGGCAGCCGGAGGGCGGGTCGATCGGCGAGGGCACGTCCCCGGCCAGCCGGATGCGTTCACGCCGTCCGACGGCGTCCGGGTCGGCCTCGGGCACGGCGGACAGCAGCGCGTGCGTGTAGGGGTGCCGGGGCCGCGTGTAGAGCGACTCCCGATCGGCGACCTCGACGATCTTTCCGAGGTACATGACGGCGACCCGCTCGGAGAAGTGCCGTACGACGGCCAGGTCGTGGGCGATGAATACGAAGGCGATGCCGAACTCCCGCTGGAGGTCCTGGAGCAGGTTGACGACCTGCGCCTGGATGGAGACGTCCAGCGCGGAGACGGGCTCGTCGGCCACGATCAGCTTCGGCCTGAGGGCAAGGGCGCGGGCGATGCCGATGCGCTGGCGCTGACCACCGGAGAACTCGTTCGGGTAGCGGTTGTAGTGCTCGGGGTTGAGCCCGACCGTCTCCAGGAGTTCCTGGGCGCGCTTCTTGTGGCCCTGGGGCGGGTTGATGCCGTTGAGCCGCATCGGCGTCTCGATGATGGTGCCGACGGTGTGCCGTGGGTTCAGCGAAGAGTAGGGGTCCTGGAAGATCATCTGGAGGTTGCGGCGGGCCTCCCGCATCCGCGCTGCGTGCTGGTGCGTGATGTCCTCGCCGTCGAACACGACGGAGCCGCCGGTGGGTTCGAGCAGCCGGGTGATCAGGCGGCCGGTGGTCGACTTGCCGCAGCCGGATTCGCCGACCAGGCCCAGCGACTCGCCCGGGCCGACGGAGAAGTCGATGCCGTCGACGGCGCGGACGGCGCCGATCTGCCGCTGGAAGATGATGCCCTGCCGGATCGGGAAGTGCTTCTGCAGACCGCGTACCTCCAGCAGGTTCTCGCCTGGGCTCTCGCCGGCGGGGCGGTCGGTGCTCTGCCCGGTGCGGGGCTCGGTGGTGCTCACGGCGTGGTCCCTTTCGTCCGCCGGCGTCATTGCGCGGCCCGTGCGGCGACGGCGTCCCGGTCGTCCGGACCGGCCCCGCCGCGGATCTCCTGCTTGGCGTCATCGCTCAGATGGCAGGCGGCGAGGTGCCGTTCGCTGCCGGACACGAGGCGCAGTTCGGGCCGTTCCGCCGTGCAACGGCCCTCCGCCACCCAGCCCTTGTAGGCGCAGCGGGGGTGGAAGGAGCAGCCGTCCGGCAGGTTGATCAGGCTCGGCGGGGTGCCGGGGATCGGGTTGAGCCGTTCGCCGACGTCGCCTCCGAGGTGCGGCATCGACTGCAACAGGCCCCAGGTGTAGGGGTGCTGGGGCTGCTTGAGCACCTCGCGGGTGGTGCCGTACTCGATGCGGCGGCCGCCGTACATCACCAGGATGTCGTCGGCGATGTCGGAGACCACGCCGAGGTCGTGCGTGATGATGACGACGGCGGAGCCGAACTCCTCCTGGAGGTCGCGGATCAGGTCCAGGATCTGCGCCTGGACGGTGACGTCCAGGGCGGTGGTGGGCTCGTCGGCGATGAGCAGCTCCGGGTCGCACACCAGCGACATGGCGATCATGGCGCGCTGGCGCATACCGCCGGAGAACTGGTGCGGGTAGTCCCTGACCCGGCGCTCGGGCTGCGGGATGCCGACCCGCTTCAGCATCTCGACCGCGCGGTCCTTCGCCTCCTTCTTGGAGACCTTGTGGTGCACCCGGTAGGCCTCGGCGATCTGGGAGCCGACGGTGAAGAAGGGGTGCAGCGCGGACAGCGGGTCCTGGAAGATCATGGAGACGGTGCGGCCGCGCAGGGCGCGCATCCCGGCCTCGGGCAGGGCGACGAGTTCCCTGCCCTCCAGCCAGATCTCGCCGGAGACCTGGGCACGGGTGCCCTTGTGGAGTCCGAGCAGGGCCAGTGAGGTCACCGACTTGCCGGAGCCGGACTCGCCGACGATGCCGAGGGTCCTGCCCTTCTCCAGGGTGAAGGAGACGCCGTCGACGGACTTGACGAGGCCGTCCTCGGTCGGGAAGTGCACCCTCAGGTCGCGTACGTCGAGGAAGGGTGCGGGCGCGGGGGTGACGTCCGCGGGCTGCGGTGAGGTCGATACGGACACGGGTGTTCCTAAGGACGAAGAAGGGCTCAGGCGAGGCGCACGCGCGGGTCGACGAGGCCGTACACCAGGTCGACGACGACGTTGGCGAGGACCACGAACGTCGCGGCGAAGAGCGTGGTGCCGAGGATGACCGGCAGGTCGGAGTTCTGGACGGAGTCGACGGCGAGCTTGCCGATGCCGTTGATGCCGAACACGGACTCGGTGATGACCGCGGAGCCGCCGATCAGGGAGCCGACGTCCATGCCGAAGATGGTGATGATCGGGGTGATGGCGGCGCGCAGTCCGTGCTTGAGGACGACGGTGGCGGCCGGCAGGCCCTTGGCGCGGGCGGTGCGCATGTAGTCCTCGGCGAAGACCTCCAGCATGGAGGAGCGGGTGAGCCGGGTGTACATGGCGAGGTAGACGATGACGAGGGTGGACCAGGGCAGGATCAGCCCCTGAAACCAGCCGGCCGGGTCCTCGGTGAACGGCGTGTAGCCGGAGGTCGGCAGGATCTGGAACTTGTCCACGAAGAGGTAGAGCAGGAGCAGACCGATGAAGTAGATCTGCACCGACACACCGAACAGGGCGAGTCCCACCGCCGCCTTGTCGGCGGCCCGGCCCCTGCGCACCGCCGCTACGGTGCCGAGGCCGACGCCCAGGATCAGGAACGCCACCGCGGCGCCGAGCCCGAGGGAGAGGTCCGCCGGGAAGTCCTGGAGCAGGGTGGTCAGGACGGGGGTGTCGGTCTGGAAGGAGATGCCGAGGCAGGGCGCGCCGCAGTGGATGCGGACGCTCTGGTCGCCGTAGTCACGGCCCACGACCAGCCCCTTGACGAACTCCCAGTACTGCGTCAGATAGCTCTGGTCCAGGCCCAGCGAGTGCTTGATCTCCGCGAGGCGGGAGGGCGAGCAGGTCTTTCCGCAGGCCAGGAGCGCGGGGTTGGACGGCAGCGCGAAGAAGATGAAGAAGGTGATGGTGGTGATCACCAGCATGATCACGGCCGCTGCCAGCAGGCGTCTGATGAGGTAACGAAACATGGGGTGCCGGGACCTGACGTGAGTGGGGTGCCCGCCGGCGGCGCAGGGCCGCCGACGGGGTTCAGAGGGGTTGCGTCACTGCTTGATGTAGGCGTGCACCAGGCTGGGTTCGGCCATGATCGAGTCGTCGATGACACCGCCGACCTTCGAGCCGCTCACCTCACTGAAGTTCATGTACATCAGCGGGACCACGGCGGCGTCCTTGAGGATCTGCTCATCCAGCTCCCCGTAGGCGGTGTTGCGCTGCTTGATGTCGGTCATCTTGCCGATCTTGTCGATCTGCGTGTTGACCTTCGGGTCGTTCAGGTACGCGAGGTCGTTGTTGGACTGCGGGAGCTTCTTGATCTGGCGTCCGTCGAAGAGGGTGGGCAGCACGGTGGAGGCGTTCGGCCAGTCCGCGATCCAGTCACCCCAGGTCAGGTCGTACTGGTTCTTCACATTGTCGACCGTGCTGAAGTAGTTGTTCTTGTCGATCGGGGTGATGTTCACCGTGATGCCGATCTTCGCGAGCGCGGTCTTCACGGCGTCCGCGAAGTGCTCGTGCGTGGGAATGTTCTCCACCGCGAGGGACATCGTCGGCTTGGGGTTGCCGGCCTGCTTCATCAGGGCCTTGGCCTTGGTGAGGTCACCTGCGGGGTTGCTGCTGTAGAGGTTGAAGTCCTTGTGACCGTCGATGCCGGGGGCGAGCATCGTGGTGGCGTAGTTGCCGTAGGCCGAACCGCCGAAGGCGCCGCGTACGGTGGTCTTGTCGATGGCGTACTCGATCGCCTCGCGGACCTTGAGGTCCTTGACCCGGTTCATGTTGATCGCCAGGTAGTTGATGCCCGGGGCGGGGATCTTGTAGTAGCGCGACTTGAGCGACGGGTCGCCGGCCATCGTCGTCAGGTCGGAGCCGGCGATCGGCGTCTGCGTGATCGCGGTCTGGGCGGAGCCGCCGTCGGACTTGATCTGCTGGTCGATGGCGGCCTGGTCCTGTCCGAACTTCGCGTCGATCTCGTCGAGGTTCTGCTGCCGGATCGGGTCGTTCGACTGGCTCCAGTTCTTGTTCCGGACGAGGACCATTTCCTTGTTCTTGGTGTACGACTTGATCATGTAGGGCCCGTCGGACCAGACATGCGTGTCGTACGTGGCGCCCGTGTCGTGGGCCTTGGGCACGCCCGACCAGCCGGTCATCGCGGTCGTCTCGTTGAAGTCGGCGACCGGCTGGTTGAGATGGAAGACGAGGGTGTACTTGTCCGGTGTCTGGATCGAGGCCAGCTGCTTGCCCTGGTACGGGCCCTTGTAGGAGTCACCGCCGACCAGCCACTGACTGGCGTACGGCGGGCCGCCGTTGATGTCCGGGGAGAAGGCCCGCTCGACGCCGTACTTGACGTCCTGCGCGGTGACCTCGCTGCCGTCCTGCCACTTGACCCCGTGGCGCAGGTGGAACGTCCACACCGTGGCGCCCTTGCTGGGCGTTCCGGTGTCGGTCGCCAGGTCGCCGACCAGCTTGGGCTGGGAGCCCGTCTCGTCCCATCCGGTGAGGGTGCGGACGAGCTCGTAGTCCATGCTCGAACCCTCGGTGGTGTACGTCCGCTGAGGGTCGATGTGGTTGAAGTCCGCGTCGTCGAGAATCGTCAGCGTGCCGCCCTTCGACGCGGAGCCGCCGGCGCTGTTGCCGGAGGACCCTCCGCATGCGGTGGCTCCGAGGGCGATCACCACGGCGGTTGCCGTGAGAGCGACCGTGCGCGATCTGCGCGTGGTACGCGTGGTGCGCGTCATGGGGGAAACTCCGTTTCTTGCTACGGGCTCGGCGGCCGTTCGTGGGACCGCCCGGGCGACACTCGGGGGGGGTGGCTTGTCAGCCGCGCCGGGCGCGGGGATCCAGGGCGTCCCGGACGCCGTCCCCGAGCAGGTTGAGTGCCAGCACGAGGAGGAAGAGCAGGACGCCGGGCACGAAGAGGTACATCGGGTCCTGGAGGAAGAACTGGGAGGCGTCAGACAGCACGGCTCCCCAGTCGGGGTTGGGCGGGATGACGCCCACGCCCAGGTACGACAGCGCCGCCTCGGTGGTGATGTTCTGCGGGACGGCGAGCGCGAAGGAGATCAGGATCGGCGCCCACAGGTTGGGCAGCAGCTGCCGGAAGAGGATGTGCCGGCGGCCGGCGCTCATCAGCCGCGCGGCGTCGACGAACTCCCGCTCGCGCAGGGACAGTACCTGCCCGCGCACCAGGCGGGCCGTGTACGCCCAGGCGAAGACCGCGATGTTGAGGACCAGGACGAGCAGCCGGAGGTTCTCGTCGGTGCCGCCGTGGCTGTTGGTCTGCAGGGCGTTCTGGATCACCGGGGTGAGCGCGATGATGAAGAGCAGCTGGGGGAACGCCAGCATCACGTCCATGATCCGGGACAGCAGGGAGTCGACCCAGCCACCGAAATATCCGGCGGCGAGCCCGGCCACCACACCGACCGCGGTGGACAGCAGGGCTGAGGCGAATCCCACGTAGAGCGAGGTGCGCAGGCCGTAGACGATGCGGGCGAACAGGTCGTAGCCCGTGCCCGGTTCGACGCCGAGCAGGTGCTGGGCGCTGATGCCGCCCAGCGATCCGTAGGGGAAATTACCCGTGTCCGGATTGATCGCCTTGTTGTCGGGGGTGATCGGTCCCCAGCCGGTCAGTGCGGTGAGCACCGGGGCGAGGAGCGCGATCGCGATGAACAGGAGGGTGGCCGCCAGGGCGGCCGTGGTGACCTTGTCCCGCCTGATCCGCCGCCAGGCCATCCGGGCCGGTGAGCGGCCGGCGACTGCCGTGCCGTCGGGTCTGGAGCCTTGGGTCGACGGCTCGGTCAGCAGCGCGGTGCCGCCGCCGGTGTCGACCGGCTGGTGTTGCGTGGTCATCGTACGGACATCCCGGATCTGCCCCTGAGGCAAGGAAATTGGGTGGCGGTCGTTGCTTCCGCCGTGAGACTCTGCGGACTTTCGCAATGGTGTGCGAGTCCGGTCAAGCCGCGCAGGGGCGAGAAAAGGGATTGTTTGCTGAGATGGAAAAGTGTTGACGAGAGCAGGGAATGTGATTTCCCGCGGCGTGAGTGTTCGCGGGAGATTCCTTGGGCAGCGATTGGCCGTGGCCACGCCGTCGTTTCCTTTTGCTTTCCCCTCGGAATCCCCCGTGCCGGGTAAAGGGGGCGGGCGGCGGGCCCGGCGTCAGCCGACCGGCACCCCGGCTTCCAGATAGAGCGCGGCTCCGCGTTCGCGTGCGCGCAGGGCCCAGCGCAGCCGCTCGTAGCGCACGGGCGGCAGCAGGTCGGCGGCCTCCGCCTCGGTGACGAACCGCCAGGCGCGCAGCTCCGGGCCGGGAAGCAGCAGCCGGCCGGCCTCGGCGGAGGACAGCAGGCCGCCGTCGAAGAGGAGACGCAGACCGCCGAACGCGGGCGGCACGGGGCGCTCCCAGTCGACGACGAGCAGGCTCGGCATCTCCTCGAGGTGGATGCCGGTCTCCTCGGCGACCTCCCGCACTCCGGCGCGCGCGGGTGCCTCACCGGGTTCGACGACACCGCCGGGGAACTCCCAGCCGGCCTTGTACGTGGGGTCGACGAGCAACACCCGGTCCTGCTCGTCGAAGAGGAGCACTCCGGCGGCGACGGTCTCGGCGGTGGGCTCGGGCGTCTGCACGATGTCGCAGACGGGCACCGACCCGTCGGTGACGGCCCCGGCGATGCGGGCGGCCGTCTCGTACGGGGTGAGGTCGCTGGTGTCGACCGGGTGGGCGTCGGCGGTGAGCCAGGAGGCGAGGGCGGTCCGGTACGGCGCGATGTGGTCGAAGGACCACTGGCGTATTCGCATGTCGCCGTCGGGAAGGTCCCGCGGCACCTCACGACCCGCTATACGTTCGCGCAGTATCGTTTCGGCCGGAGCGAGCAGGATGTGGCTGACCGGAATCCTGCGCGCGGCGAGGCCGCCGAAGATCTCGTCGCGGTACTCCTGGCGCAGCAGGGTCATGGGCACGACGAGGGTGCCGCCGAGCTCGGCGAGCATCGCGGCCGCCGTGTCGATCACGAGCCGTCGCCAGATCGGCAGGTCCTGGAAGTCGCCGACCTCGGCGAGGTGTTTGGGCGGCAGCAGGTGGGCTAGCGCGCCGCCGATGACCTCCGGGTCGAAGAGCGTGCTGTTCGGGATCAGTTCGATCAGTTCCCGTGCGGTGGTGGTCTTCCCCGCACCGAACGCGCCGTTGATCCAGACGACGGTCACAGGTCCCCCTCTTCTGTTGGCCCCCTGAGGCTTGCCCGCTCCACCCTGCCACGGAAACCAGCCGCAGTTGAGGGCGCATGACGACGGCGCCGGCGCCCCCTCTCACACGGGGAGCGCCGGCGCCGTGAGCCGTGGCCGGGGCGGCTCGTCAGCCCTTCTTCTGGGCGCCCTTCTTCTGCGCGCCCTTCTTCTGGGCGGCCTTCTTCTTGTGTACGCCGTTCTTCCCGTCCACGGACAGGCCCTCTCCGGCGACCGTCTGGTCGAGCGTCTTGAGGGTCTCGTCCACGTTGATGGCGGGGAGCTTCTCTCCGATGGCGTGCGACGGGGTGATCGCCGCGACGGCGAAGCCGGTGGCCAGGGAGGCGATGGCGAGCATGCTGCGCTTCTTCATGCCCCACACAACTGCCGGACGGGCCCCGGGGTCACGCCACTGGGCCGTTCGGGCGAAGCGGCGGCTTCAGCCGGGGACATCGCCCCAGGTACCGGAGCCGCCGCCGCGCCACTCGATCAGCCCGGACGCCGCCACGTACGCCTCGTCCGCGTCCTCGATCCCCGCCCGTCGCAGGAACTCGGCGACATCGAGCGGCCCGTAGGCGATGCCGAGGAACTGGTCGTCCACACGGACCCGGCGGCCGCCGTCCGCGGCGGGCGGGTAGACCACGACGGGTTTCTCGGACGCCATGGCACCAGGGTGCGCGGGGACGGTGCCGGCCGCGCGCCGGGATGGGCCGTTCAGCCCGCCTTCCGCGCCGGCCGGAACTCGTGGACGTCGGCGGTGAGGGTGCCGTCCTGCTGCTCGTAGTGGGACAGGGCGAGGCCGAGACCGAAGAAGGTGGGTGCCCATTCGCCGACGAAGATGCCCCAGCGGTCGGCGCGGGCGAGGCCGGTGCCTGCTTCCATCTTCAGGGAGCCCATCCAGGCGACGACGCTGAGGCCGATGGAGGCCATGCCGGCCATGTAGGCGTGCTCGCTGCGGACACCCATCTCGTGCATCTTCCTGATGATCATCTGCGGCTCCGTTCCGTGGGGGATTCAGGAGACGGAGTGCCCTCGACCGGTGCCGATATTCGCCATATTTGTACTTTATGTCTGATGTGGAGGCCGCGAGGTGAGCGGGCGGGGCTCGCCTCACGGCCTCCGAAGCCCCCGTCAGGCGCCCACGTAGGCCGCCAGGTGCTCGCCGGTCAGTGTGGAGCGGGCCTCGACGAGGTCGGCCGGGGTGCCCTCGAAGACGATCCGGCCGCCGTCGTGGCCCGCGCCGGGGCCGAGGTCGATGATCCAGTCGGCGTGCGCCATGACCGCCTGGTGGTGCTCGATCACGATGACCGACTTGCCGGAGTCGACGAGCCGGTCGAGGAGGCCGAGCAGCTGCTCCACGTCCGCGAGGTGGAGCCCGGTGGTCGGCTCGTCGAGGACGTACACGCCGCCCTTCTCGCCCATGTGCGTGGCCAGCTTGAGCCGCTGCCGCTCGCCGCCGGACAGTGTGGTGAGCGGCTGGCCGAGGGTGAGGTAGCCGAGCCCGACGTCCGCGAGCCGCTGAAGGATCCGGTGCGCGGCGGGCGTACGGGCCTCACCGCTGCCGAAGAACTCCTCGGCCTCGGTCACCGGCATCGCCAGCACCTCGCTGATGTCGCGGCCGCCGAGGCGGTACTCCAGCACCGACGCCTCGAACCGTCGGCCCTCGCACTCCTCGCAGGGCGTGGCGACGCTCTGCATGATCGCCAGGTCGGTGTAGATGACACCGGCGCCGTTGCAGGTGGGGCAGGCGCCCTCGGAGTTGGCGCTGAACAACGCCGGCTTCACCCCGTTGGCCTTGGCGAAGGCCTTGCGGATCGGGTCGGCCAGCCCGGTGTACGTCGCCGGGTTGCTGCGCCGGGAGCCGCGGATCGGGGTCTGGTCGATCGCCACCACGCCCTCGGCCCCTGCCTGCCGGGCCATCGAGCCGTGCACGAGCGAGCTCTTGCCGGAGCCGGCGACGCCGGTGACCACGGTGAGGACGCCGAGCGGGATGTCGACGTCGACGTCGCGCAGGTTGTTCGCCGAGGCGCCCCGGATCTCCAGCGCACCGGTGGGCTTGCGGACCGTCGCCTTGATCTTGGCCCGGTCGTCGAGGTGGCGGCCGGTGACGGTGCCGCTGCCGCGCAGCCCCTCCAGAGTGCCCTCGAAGCAGACGGTGCCGCCCGCCGTGCCGGCTCCGGGGCCGAGGTCCACGACGTGGTCGGCGATGGCGATCGTCTCCGGCTTGTGCTCCACGACGAGCACGGTGTTGCCCTTGTCGCGCAGGCGCAGGAGCAGGTTGTTCATCCGCTGGATGTCATGGGGATGCAGGCCGATGGACGGCTCGTCGAAGACGTAGGTGACGTCGGTGAGCGAGGAGCCGAGGTGGCGGATCATCTTGGTGCGCTGCGCCTCCCCGCCGGAGAGCGTGCCCGAGGCCCTGCTCTATCTGCCGAACCTCGTAGTCGGCGCTGCCGCGGTGATGACC
>NZ_JBEOXI010000182.1:0-17162 GCF_040296465.1 Streptomyces sp. NPDC002130 | reverse complement strand
GTGTCGGGGGGTGTCCGCCCGCAGCGGTTGGCGCGTCAACGGACAGTCAGTCGGCACGCAACCCCATCGCGCCGTTCCGAGGACGGACACCCCCCGGCGCGGCCCCGACCCCCACCCGGCGTCACGCGAAGACGCGCAACCCACCAAAGCAGCCACAGGCGAGACGGCCCCAACGCACCACCCGTCGGCAGGCCCAGTCACTCAGCCCCCACCGAAGCAGCCACAGGCGAAACGACCGGACTCACCACCCACCACCCGGCGTCAGGCGGAAGCCCGAGCCCGCGCTACGACGCCAGCCAGTCGTCCACCCCCGCCAGCAGCTTCGTCTTCACATCCTCCGGCGCCGCCGACCCCCGCACCGACTGCCGCGCCACCTCCGCCAGCTCCGCATCCGTGAACTCGTGATGCCGCCGCGCGATCTCGTACTGCGCTGCGAGACGCGACCCGAACAGCAACGGGTCGTCCGCGCCCAGCGCCAACGGCACGCCCGCCTCGAACAACGTCCGCAGCGGCACGTCCTCCGGCTTCTCGTACACCCCCAGCGCCACATTCGACGCCGGGCACACCTCGCACGTCACCTGCCGGTCCGCGAGCCGCTTCATCAGCCGCGGATCCTCCGCCGCCCGCACCCCGTGCCCCACCCGGTTCGCCCCCAGGTCGTCCAGACAGTCCCGCACCGACGACGGCCCTGCCAGCTCACCCCCGTGCGGCGCCGACAGCAACCCGGCCTCACGCGCGATCCCGAACGCCCGGTCGAAGTCCCGCGCCATCCCACGCCGCTCGTCGTTCGACAGCCCGAACCCGACGACTCCCCGGTCGGCGTACCGGGCCGCCAGCCGCGCCAGCGTCCGCGCGTCCAGCGGGTGCTTCATCCGGTTCGCCGCGACCAGGACCCGCATCCCGAGCCCGGTCTCCCGCGACGTCGTCTCCACCGCGTCCAGGATGATCTCCAGCGCCGGGATCAGCCCGCCCAGCCGGGGCGCGTACGACGTCGGGTCGACCTGGATCTCCAGCCACCCGGACCCGTCCCGAAGATCCTCCTCCGCGGCCTCCCGCACCAGCCGCTGGATGTCCTCCGGCTCCCGCAGACACGAGCGGGCCGCGTCGTACAGCCGCTGGAAGCGGAACCAGCCCCGTTCGTCCGTCGCCCGCAGACTCGGCGGTTCCCCGCTGGTCAGCGCCTCACTCAGCGCGTCAGGCAGCCGGACGCCGTACTTGTCGGCCAGTTCCAGCACGGTCGAGGGCCGCATCGACCCGGTGAAGTGCAGGTGCAGATGGGCTTTCGGCAGCTCAGAGACATCACGTACACGCTCCATCCAAAGATCCTGCCGTACGCCCCAGCCGTCCCGGTAGCCGTTTCCCCTTTCGTGGTCTTGCTCGCACAAACAAATGGGGCACATACCGGACCCGGTATGTGCCCCATGTTCTGCCCCATCTCACAGGAGCGGCGAAGCGGACGTCAGTCCCGAGCCTCCGCCAGCAGCTTCTGGATCCGGCTCACGCCCTCGACCAGATCCTCGTCGCCCAGCGCGTAGGACAGCCGCAGGTACCCGGGCGTGCCGAACGCCTCACCCGGCACCACCGCGACCTCGGCCTCCTCCAGGATCAGCGCGGCCAGCTCGACCGTGTTCTCGGGCCGCTTGCCCCGGATCTCCTTGCCGACCAGCGCCTTCACCGACGGGTACGCGTAGAACGCCCCCTCCGGCTCCGGGCACACCACGCCGTCGATCTCGTTCAGCATCCGCACGATGGTCTTGCGGCGCCGGTCGAAGGCCTCACGCATCGTCGCCACGGCGTCCAGGTCACCGGAGACGGCGGCCAGCGCGGCCGCCTGGGCGACGTTGGACACGTTGGACGTGGCGTGCGACTGCAGGTTCGTCGCGGCCTTGACGACGTCCTTCGGACCGATGATCCACCCGACGCGCCAGCCGGTCATCGCGTACGTCTTCGCGACGCCGTTGACCACGACGCACTTGTCGCGCAGCTCGGGCAGCACCGCCGGCAGCGACACGGCGGAGGCGTCGCCGTAGACGAGGTGCTCGTAGATCTCGTCGGTCATCACCCACAGGCCGTGCTCGACGGCCCAGCGGCCGATGGCCTCGGTCTCGTGCTCGCTGTAGACCGCGCCGGTCGGGTTCGACGGCGAGACGAAGAGGACGACCTTCGTCTTCTCCGTACGGGCCGCCTCCAGCTGCTCGACGGTCACCCGGTAGCCGGTCGTCTCGTCGGCGACGACCTCCACCGGGACACCCCCGGCCAGCCGGATCGACTCCGGGTAGGTCGTCCAGTACGGCGCGGGCACGATGACCTCGTCGCCGGGGTCGAGGATCGCGGCGAAGGCCTCGTAGATGGCCTGCTTGCCACCGTTGGTGACGAGGATCTGCGAGACGTCGGGCTCGTAGCCGGAGTCGCGCAGGGTCTTCGCGGCGATGGCGGCCTTCAGCTCGGGCAGACCACCGGCCGGCGTGTAGCGGTGGTACTTCGGGTTCGAGCAGGCCTCGACGGCCGCCTGGACGATGTAGTCCGGAGTCGGGAAGTCCGGCTCACCGGCGCCGAAGCCGATCACCGGACGCCCGGCGGCCTTGAGGGCCTTGGCCTTGGCGTCCACGGCGAGGGTGGCGGACTCGGAGATCGCGCCGACTCGGGCGGAGACCCGGCGCTCGGTGGGAGGGGTTGCAGCGCTCATGGGCCCCATCGTTTCAGACCGGAAACGCGCGCGGCACGGGGGTTTCACAGACTGAACAACGTCGGGCAAACCCTTGAACAACAGTGCGGATCGCCCGCTCGGCCTGGGCGATCTTCAGCGGATTCACGTCAGTCCGGACCCCGTTCCGCAGGCGATCTTCCGTCAACGAGCCCTGCCGCGGGCCCTTTCTGTTCGACGACCGGCCGCGGAGCACGTACACTCTCACCTCGTTGGCCTCTCGCAGGCCGCGCCCGTTCGGTGCACACCAAGCATTCGGATGGATGCGGTACGTTGGGGGACACACAAAGGGTCGTAGCTCAATTGGTAGAGCACTGGTCTCCAAAACCAGCGGTTGGGGGTTCAAGTCCCTCCGGCCCTGCTACACACTCCATCGCCAGGATGTGTGCGCATGTACGTACAGCAATGCACCGCCGTGCGGCTCAGACCGGGCGCGGCACGGCCACGACCCGGAATCAGGTGAGGACGAGTGACGGACGCCGTGGGCTCCATCGACATGCCTGATGCCCAGGACGAGGCGCCGGAGTCCAAGAAGGCCCGCAAGGGCGGCAAGCGCGGAAAGAAGGGCCCGCTGAAGCGGCTCGCCCTCTTCTACCGCCAGATCGTCGCGGAGCTGCGCAAGGTCGTCTGGCCGACCCGCAACCAGCTGACGACCTACACGACCGTGGTGATCATCTTCGTCGTCATCATGATCGGCCTGGTCACCGTGATTGACTATGGGCTCAGCAACGCCGCGAAGTACGTGTTCGGCTGAGCAGTCCGCGAAGAGCGCCGAGGTACCCGGCGCTCCTTTCGCATGTTCCACCCCTATGTATCCAGGAAGAAGCAGCCACCGTGTCTGACCCGAACGTGAACGACGCCATCGAGCCGGTCGAGTCCGTCGAGGACGAGCTCGACATCGTCGAGGGCGCGGACAACGAGGACACCGAGGCCTCCGCCGAGGTCGAGGCTGCCGACGCCGTCGCGGACGACGCCGCCGAGGCGGAGACCGAGGACGGCGAAGAGGCCGCGGACGAACTCGAGGAAGAGCCCGAGGACGACCGCGACCCGATCGAGAAGCTCCGCGAGGAACTGCGGGTCCTGCCCGGCGAGTGGTACGTCATCCACACCTACGCCGGCTACGAGAACCGCGTGAAGACCAACCTCGAGCAGCGTGCCGTCTCGCTGAACGTCGAGGACTACATCTTCCAGGCCGAGGTGCCGCAGGAAGAGGTCGTCCAGATCAAGAACGGCGACCGCAAGACGATCAAGCAGAACAAGCTTCCGGGCTATGTCCTGGTCCGCATGGACCTGACGAACGAGTCCTGGGGCGTCGTCCGCAACACTCCCGGCGTCACCGGCTTCGTGGGCAACGCCTACGACCCGTATCCGCTGACCCTGGACGAGATCGTCAAGATGCTCGCCCCCGAGGCCGAGGAGAAGGCCGCTCGCGAGGCCGCCGAGGCCGAGGGCAAGCCTGCTCCGCAGCGCAAGGTCGAGGTCCAGGTGCTGGACTTCGAGGTCGGCGACTCGGTCACCGTCACCGACGGCCCGTTCGCCACGCTGCAGGCGACCATCAACGAGATCAACCCCGACTCGAAGAAGGTCAAGGGTCTCGTCGAGATCTTCGGCCGCGAGACGCCGGTCGAGCTCTCCTTCGACCAGATCCAGAAGAACTAACTTCCGGACTCACCGCTTCCGCGCAGGTCAGGCGATCGCTCCGGCGCTTGCCTGACCTGCTCGGTTTTCAGCCGCGCATCCATACCCGTTATCGTTGTGCGGTATGCCTGCATCCGGGTGGTCCCCGGGCGCGGGCAGGACCCGAATCGAAAGGACCCGGAGAGCTATGCCTCCCAAGAAGAAGAAGGTCACGGGGCTCATCAAGCTCCAGATCCAGGCCGGTGCCGCCAACCCGGCCCCGCCGGTCGGCCCCGCGCTGGGTCAGCACGGCGTGAACATCATGGAGTTCTGCAAGGCCTACAACGCCGCGACCGAGTCGCAGCGTGGCTGGGTGATCCCGGTGGAGATCACGGTCTACGAGGACCGTTCCTTCACCTTCATCACCAAGACGCCGCCGGCCGCGAAGATGATCCTGAAGGCCGCGGGCATCGAGAAGGGCTCCGGCGAGCCGCACAAGACCAAGGTCGCGAAGATCACGCGTGACCAGGTCCGTGAGATCGCCACGACCAAGATGCCCGACCTCAACGCCAACGACCTGGACGCCGCCGAGAAGATCATCGCCGGCACCGCCCGTTCCATGGGCGTCACGGTCGAGGGCTGAGCCCCAACCTCCATCAGCAGAAGTGGCAGGGCCTGCTCGGCCCGGACCACGACTCCTAAGAATCCACAGGAGCAGTAGTGAGCAAGCGCAGCAAGTCCCTTCGCGCTGCGGACGCCAAGGTCGACCGGGAGAAGCTCTACGCCCCGCTCGAGGCCGTCCGTCTGGCCAAGGACACCTCCACGACCAAGTTCGACGGCACCGTCGAGGTCGCCTTCCGCCTGGGTGTCGACCCGCGCAAGGCCGACCAGATGGTCCGTGGCACCGTGAACCTTCCGCACGGCACCGGCAAGACCGCCCGGGTCCTGGTCTTCGCGACCGGTGACCGTGCTGCGGCCGCGGAGGCCGCGGGCGCCGACATCGTCGGCTCCGACGAACTGATCGACGAGGTGTCGAAGGGCCGTCTGGACTTCGACGCCGTCGTCGCCACCCCGGACCTCATGGGCAAGGTCGGCCGCCTCGGCCGCGTGCTCGGTCCGCGTGGTCTGATGCCGAACCCGAAGACCGGCACCGTCACCCCCGACGTGGCCAAGGCCGTCACCGAGATCAAGGGCGGCAAGATCGAGTTCCGCGTCGACAAGCACTCGAACCTGCACTTCATCATCGGCAAGTCGTCCTTCGACGACACCAAGCTGGTGGAGAACTACGGCGCCGCGCTGGAGGAGATCCTCCGTCTGAAGCCGTCGGCCGCCAAGGGTCGCTACATCAAGAAGGCCGCCATCAGCACCACGATGGGCCCCGGCATTCCGGTCGACCCGAACCGCACCCGCAACCTCCTCGTCGAGGAGGACCCGGCGGCGGTCTGAGCCTGAGGCTCACCCAACCGGTCACGGGCCCCGCACCTCTTACAGGTGCGGGGCCCGTTCCCTTTTCCGGTACGTACGCCGGTGGCCTGGGTTAACGTGCGGGAACCGGATGCGAACGGGGGACGTATGCAGGGCACGACCGTGCGCCGCGTGGGCCTGGGGCTCGCGGTGGCGACCGCGCTGACGGGGGTGGCGGCCTGCACGTCCCAGGGGTCCTCCGACACCCCCGGCCGGGACGACCGCGCCGTACGCGGCCGGTCCCTGGCTGCCCTGCGCTCCGCCGAGCGCGTCACCGAGCACGCCGGGTCCGCCCGGGTCGAGTCCACGACCACCATGGGCTCGCTGATGTCCATGACCGCCGACGGCACCCTCGGCTGGAGCGACGGCATCACCGGCACCCTCACCATCAGGTACACCGGTGGCACCATGGCCGACACCATGCGGCGGCTCGGCACCACCTCGATGGAGGCCCGCTACCTGCCCGAGGCGTACTACGCGCGCATGGGCGAGAAGTTCGCCGAGCAGACCGGCGGCAGGCGCTGGATCCGGTACGCGTACAAGGACCTCGGAGCCCTCAGCGGAGGTTCCGGTTCCCATCTCGGCGACCAGATGCGCAGCACCACCCCCAACCAGTCGGTGAAGCTCCTGCTGTCCTCAGGCGACGTCAGGAGGGTCGGCGAGGAGACCGTTCGCGGCAAGAGCGCCACGCACTGGTCCGGCACCGTGACAGCGGCCGATGTCGCCGATGCCGCACTGCGGAAGCAGCTCACCGAGGCCGGTGTCACCACCGAGACCGTCGACATCTGGATCGACAAGCGGAATCTGCTGGTCAAGAAGGTCGAGAAGGCACGGATGAGCACGGGCCTGATGACCCAGACCGCGCACTACGCCGACTACGGCGTCGCGGTCCGGGCCGAGCGGCCACCGGAGTCCGACACCGGCGACTTCGCGGACCTGATGGGCAAGCGGACCGGTACGCCCTGAGGCCTCCGTCAATTCGGATAGATCACTTGTGCCCCTCTGGGATAGGCTCACCGCCTTGCTGTGGAGCAAGCATGTATTCCTTGGGGGGAATCGATGAGGACATCCATACCTGCCGCCGGGGCGTGTGCCCTGCTTCTCGCCGCCGGCGCCGTCGGCTGCGGATCCGAGCAGTCGCCGGAGATGACGCCCGCCGCGGCCGTCGCCAAGGCGGCGAAGAACACGGAGGACATCACGTCTCTCCAGTACCGCATGAAGGGCACGGTCCCGGAGTCGGGCCGCGTCGAGGGTGAGGCTTCCATGCGCCTGAAGCCCACGATCGCCATGAGCATGAAGATGCAGGCGCCCGATCAGGCCGCCGGTGAATCCGTGGAGATCCGCCTCGTCGACAAGGCCATGTACCTCGGTGGGGGAGCCGAGATGGCCAAGCAGATGGACGGCAAGCGCTGGCTGAAGTTCGATCTCTCCGGCTCCGAGGCGGCCAAGGACCTGGACAAGATGGGGTCCACGAGCCAGGCCGAGCAGAACCCGGCGGCGCAGTCCACCTTCCTCACGGGCGCCAAGGACGTGAAGAAGGTCGGCAGCGAGAAGGTCGACGGCGTCGAGACCACCCACTACACGGGCACGGCCACCCTCGCCGACCTGCGTGCTTCGCTCAAGGACAGCAAGGGCGAGACCCGCGAGCAGCGCGAGAAGAGCCTCAAGCAGTTCGAGAAGCTCGGCGTCGACAAGCTCACGATGGACATGTGGGTCGACGGCGACGAGCACACCAAGCAGTTCCGCATGAAGGGCCAGGCCGACAAGGGCCCGATGGACATGACCATCACCTTCCTCGACTACAACAAGCCGGTCACCGTCAAGGCCCCGCCGGCCAACGAGGTCGCGGACCTGGGTGAGATGTTCAAGGAGCTGGACCAGGGCTGAACCGCCCCGCGCTGATCAGCCGTACGGGCGGATTTGCTTGACGGCGATCCGTTCCCGTACTCTCCTACAGAAGCCAAAGACCGCTGGTCGTTACCGCGCGCTCATCAGAGGGCGCGGTGGCCGAAGGATCCGCTGAACGGCGGACGACCCGCGCAGGTGACACTGGAGAAGCTCCCGGAGCCCGCCGCCTCGTGCGTGTGTGAAACCGGTTGAGCTACGCCCCGTGCGCTTGCGCCGGGGCGTTTCGTTTTCCCCAGTCCTCCTTCGGGTCCGCGCGGTCCGAATCACCCGGAAGGAGGCCGAGGCTCATGGCGAGGCCTGACAAGGTCGATGCCGTCGAGGAGATGCGGGACAAGTTCCGCAACTCCAACGCTGCTGTCGTTACCGCGTACACCGGTCTCACCGTCGCGCAGCTCCAGAAGCTGCGTCGTTCACTCGGTGAGAACGCTCAGTACCGTGTGGCGAAGAACACGCTGACCAAGATTGCGGCCAACGAGGCCGGGATCACGACGCTGGACGACCTCTTTGCGGGTTCGTCGGCCGTCGCCTTCGTGACCGGTGACCCGGTCGAGGCGGCGAAGGGTCTCCGTGACTTCGCCAAGGACAACCCCAACCTCGTCATCAAGGGCGGCGTCCTTGACGGCAAGGCGTTGTCCGCCGATGAGATCAAGAAGCTTGCGGACCTCGAGTCCCGCGAGGTTCTGCTCTCCAAGCTGGCCGGTGCCATGAAGGGCAAGCAGTCCCAGGCTGCCTCTGTCTTCCAGGCGCTGCCGTCGAAGCTCGTCCGCACCGTGGACGCGCTCCGTGCCAAGCAGGACGAGCAGGGCGGTGCCGAGTAACTCGGCTCGCATCCCGGCCGCCGCTGCCTGAACGCGGCGACCGTCGCGGGCCAGTAGTACGCCCGCCTCACATGTACATCCGGCACCTGCCGAATTAGTGGAAGGACCGCCAATCATGGCGAAGCTCAGCCAGGAAGACCTGCTCGCGCAGTTCGAGGAGATGACCCTCATCGAGCTCTCCGAGTTCGTGAAGGCGTTCGAGGACAAGTTCGACGTCACCGCCGCCGCTGCCGCGCCGGTCGTCGTCGCCGGTGGTGCCGCTGGTGGCGCCGCTGCCGAGGCCGCTGAGGAGCAGGACGAGTTCGACGTCATCCTCACCGGTGCCGGCGACAAGAAGATCCAGGTCATCAAGGTCGTGCGTGAGCTGACCTCCCTGGGTCTGAAGGAGGCCAAGGACCTCGTGGACGGCGCCCCGAAGCCCGTTCTCGAGAAGGTCGCCAAGGACGCCGCCGCGAAGGCGAAGGAGTCCCTCGAGGGCGCCGGCGCCTCCGTCGAGGTCAAGTAAGACCTTCCGGATCCGCCAGGATCCACGACACGTCCCACTGGACGTGTAACGCGTAAGCGCGGAAGAGCGATCATCCATCCGGGTGGTCGCTCTTCGGCGTTCTCGGGGGCGGGCCACGGTTGCCTTGAACCCCCGGTGACGGGGGGTATGGTGATCTTCGTCGTGTCACCGGGCGGCCCCGGATCGGGCAGGGGGGCCTTGACGAACCGCACGCAGCGCGCAATTCTCAGGACGCGTCGCCACAGGATCCGAATCCGAGGCATGGATCGGCGACGAAGAGGGCAGTATCAACGTGCGTTGAGGGCAGCGCCTTGTCGCAGGAGTGGAACAACGAGGGTGAACACGGGTTCCAGAACCCGCACTGGACATCAGTGTGCCAAGTGGCTACACTGACCCTTTGCGCTGCCTGTTAGCTGTCCCCTGCCCGTCACCAGGGGTCTGCCCTCGCCCGAGCATCGACGACAAGACCTGTCCGACCTGGCCTCATCGCCGGACTGACACGGCTTGTCTCTGTGTACGGGAGAGGGGCCGGTACGCGCGTAGTGAGTCCGAGCCCTCGGAAGGACCCCCTCTTGGCCGCCTCGCGCAACGCCTCGACCGCGAATACGAACAACGCCGCCAGCACTGCCCCGCTGCGCATCTCTTTTGCAAAGATCAAGGAGCCTCTTGAGGTTCCGAACCTGCTCGCGCTGCAGACCGAGAGCTTCGACTGGCTCCTCGGCAACACCGCTTGGCAGAGTCGGGTCGAGGAGGCTCTCGAGAACGGTCAGGACGTCCCCACCAAGTCCGGGCTCGAGGAGATCTTCGAGGAGATCTCCCCGATCGAGGACTTCAGCGGGTCGATGTCGCTGACCTTCCGCGACCACCGCTTCGAGCCGCCGAAGAACTCCATCGACGAGTGCAAGGACCGCGACTTCACGTACGCGGCCCCGCTCTTCGTCACCGCTGAGTTCACCAACAACGAGACCGGCGAGATCAAGTCCCAGACGGTCTTCATGGGCGACTTCCCGCTCATGACGAACAAGGGCACCTTCGTCATCAACGGCACCGAGCGTGTCGTGGTGTCGCAGCTCGTCCGTTCGCCCGGTGTCTACTTCGACTCCTCCATCGACAAGACGTCCGACAAGGACATCTTCTCGGCCAAGATCATCCCCTCCCGGGGTGCCTGGCTGGAGATGGAGATCGACAAGCGCGACATGGTCGGTGTCCGCATCGACCGCAAGCGCAAGCAGTCCGTCACCGTCCTGCTCAAGGCGCTCGGCTGGACCACCGAGCAGATCCTCGAGGAGTTCGGCGAGTACGAGTCCATGCGCGCCACTCTGGAGAAGGACCACACCCAGGGCCAGGACGACGCGCTGCTCGACATTTACCGCAAGCTGCGTCCGGGCGAGCCCCCCACGCGTGAGGCCGCGCAGACGCTGCTCGAGAACCTCTACTTCAACCCCAAGCGCTACGACCTGGCCAAGGTCGGCCGCTACAAGGTCAACAAGAAGCTGGGTGCGGACGCTCCGCTGGACGCGGGCATCCTGACCGTCGAGGACATCATCTCGACGATCAAGTACCTGGTGAAGCTGCACGCGGGCGAGACCGAGACGGTCGGCGACAGTGGCACGAACATCGTCGTCGAGACCGACGACATCGACCACTTCGGCAACCGCCGCCTGCGCAGCGTCGGCGAGCTCATCCAGAACCAGGTCCGTACGGGTCTGGCGCGTATGGAGCGTGTTGTCCGCGAGCGGATGACGACCCAGGACGTCGAGGCGATCACGCCGCAGACCCTGATCAACATCCGGCCGGTCGTCGCCTCCATCAAGGAGTTCTTCGGCACCAGCCAGCTGTCGCAGTTCATGGACCAGAACAACCCGCTGTCGGGTCTCACCCACAAGCGCCGTCTGTCGGCTCTCGGCCCGGGTGGTCTCTCCCGTGAGCGGGCCGGCTTCGAGGTCCGTGACGTGCACCCCTCGCACTACGGCCGCATGTGCCCGATCGAGACGCCCGAAGGCCCGAACATCGGTCTGATCGGCTCGCTCGCCTCCTACGGCCGGGTCAACGCGTTCGGTTTCGTGGAGACCCCGTACCGCAAGGTGTTCGAGGGCCAGGTCACCGACGAGGTCGACTACCTGACCGCCGACGAGGAGGACCGCTTCGTCATCGCGCAGGCCAACGCGCAGCTGACGGACGACCTCCGCTTCGCCGAGGCCCGGGTGCTGGTCCGCCGTAAGGGCGGCGAGGTCGACTACGTCACTGGCGAGGACGTGGACTACATGGACGTCTCGCCGCGCCAGATGGTGTCGGTCGCGACCGCCATGATCCCCTTCCTCGAGCACGACGACGCCAACCGTGCCCTCATGGGCGCGAACATGATGCGTCAGGCCGTGCCGCTGATTAAGTCCGAGGCTCCGCTCGTCGGCACCGGCATGGAGTACCGCTCCGCTGTCGACGCCGGCGACGTGGTCAAGGCCGAGAAGCCCGGTGTGGTCCAGGAAGTCTCCGCGGACTACATCACCACCGCCAACGACGACGGCACGTACATCACGTACCGCCTGGCCAAGTTCGCCCGCTCCAACCAGGGCACCTCGGTCAACCAGAAGGTCATCGTCAACGAAGGCGACCGGATCATCGAGGGCCAGGTCCTCGCCGACGGTCCGGCCACCCAGAACGGCGAGATGGCGCTGGGCAAGAACCTGCTCGTGGCGTTCATGCCGTGGGAGGGTCACAACTACGAGGACGCGATCATCCTGTCGCAGCGCCTCGTGCAGGACGACGTCCTCTCCTCGATCCACATCGAGGAGCACGAGGTCGACGCCCGTGACACCAAGCTCGGCCCCGAGGAGATCACCCGGGACATCCCGAACGTCTCCGAGGAGGTCCTCGCCGACCTCGACGAGCGCGGCATCATCCGCATCGGTGCCGAGGTCGTCGCCGGTGACATCCTCGTCGGCAAGGTCACGCCCAAGGGTGAGACCGAGCTGACGCCCGAGGAGCGCCTGCTGCGTGCCATCTTCGGCGAGAAGGCCCGTGAGGTCCGTGACACCTCGCTGAAGGTGCCGCACGGCGAGATCGGCAAGGTCATCGGCGTCCGCGTCTTCGACCGCGAGGAGGGCGACGAGCTTCCCCCCGGTGTGAACCAGCTGGTGCGCGTCTACGTCGCGCAGAAGCGCAAGATCACCGACGGTGACAAGCTCGCCGGCCGCCACGGCAACAAGGGCGTCATCTCGAAGATCCTGCCGATCGAGGACATGCCGTTCCTGGAGGACGGCACCCCGGTCGACATCATCCTCAACCCGCTCGGTGTGCCGTCCCGAATGAACCCGGGTCAGGTCCTGGAGATCCACCTCGGCTGGCTCGCCAGCCGCGGCTGGGACGTCTCCGGCCTCGCGGACGACTGGGCGCAGCGCCTGCAGGCCATCGAGGCCGACCAGGTCGCCCCCGGCACCAACGTCGCCACCCCCGTCTTCGACGGTGCGCGTGAGGACGAGCTGGCCGGTCTGCTGAACCACACCATCCCGAACCGGGACGGCGAGCGCATGGTGCTCCCGACCGGTAAGGCGCCGCTGTTCGACGGCCGCTCCGGCGAGCCGTTCCCGGAGCCGATCTCGGTCGGCTACATGTACATCCTCAAGCTGCACCACCTGGTCGACGACAAGCTGCACGCCCGGTCGACCGGTCCGTACTCGATGATCACCCAGCAGCCGCTGGGTGGTAAGGCCCAGTTCGGTGGCCAGCGCTTCGGTGAGATGGAGGTGTGGGCGCTGGAGGCTTACGGCGCCGCGTACGCCCTCCAGGAGCTGCTGACCATCAAGTCCGACGACGTGACCGGCCGCGTGAAGGTCTACGAGGCCATCGTCAAGGGCGAGAACATCCCCGAGCCCGGCATCCCCGAGTCCTTCAAGGTGCTCATCAAGGAGATGCAGTCCCTGTGCCTCAACGTGGAGGTGCTGTCCTCGGACGGCATGTCCATCGAGATGCGCGACACCGACGAGGACGTCTTCCGCGCTGCGGAGGAGCTTGGCATCGACCTGTCCCGGCGTGAGCCGAGCAGCGTCGAAGAGGTCTGACGGGAGTTCGGCGGCCTTCGTCATGAAGGCCGCCGGCCCCAGGACCCCCGTATCAGACCCCATGACTTACAACCCTGAGAGGGATTGACGCATAGTGCTCGACGTCAACTTCTTCGACGAGCTCCGGATCGGTCTGGCCACCGCTGACGACATCCGTCAGTGGAGCCACGGCGAGGTCAAGAAGCCCGAGACGATCAACTACCGCACGCTCAAGCCCGAAAAGGACGGACTCTTCTGCGAGAAGATCTTCGGTCCGACCCGGGACTGGGAGTGCTACTGCGGCAAGTACAAGCGTGTCCGCTTCAAGGGCATCATCTGTGAGCGGTGTGGCGTCGAGGTCACCCGCGCCAAGGTGCGCCGTGAGCGGATGGGCCACATCGAGCTGGCCGCTCCGGTCACGCACATCTGGTACTTCAAGGGTGTTCCGTCGCGCCTGGGCTACCTGCTCGACCTGGCGCCGAAGGACCTCGAGAAGGTCATCTACTTCGCGGCGTACATGATCACGTACGTCGACGAGGAGCGCCGTACGCGCGACCTGCCCTCGCTGGAGGCCCACGTCTCCGTCGAGCGCCAGCAGATCGAGCAGCGCCGCGACGCCGACCTGGAGGCCCGCGCCAAGAAGCTCGAGACCGACCTGGCCGAGCTGGAGGCCGAGGGCGCCAAGGCGGACGTGCGCCGCAAGGTGCGCGAGGGTGCCGAGCGTGAGATGAAGCAGCTGCGCGACCGCGCGCAGCGCGAGATCGACCGCCTCGACGAGGTGTGGAACCGCTTCAAGAACCTCAAGGTCCAGGACCTGGAGGGCGACGAGCTGCTCTACCGCGAGCTGCGTGACCGCTTCGGCACGTACTTCGACGGCTCGATGGGTGCCGCGGCGCTGCAGAAGCGCCTGGAGTCCTTCGACCTCGACGAGGAGGCCGAGCGCCTCCGCGAGATCATCCGTACCGGCAAGGGCCAGAAGAAGACCCGTGCGCTCAAGCGCCTGAAGGTCGTCTCCGCGTTCCTGCAGACCAGCAACAGCCCCAAGGGCATGGTGCTCGACTGCGTGCCGGTCATCCCGCCGGACCTGCGTCCGATGGTGCAGCTGGACGGTGGCCGCTTCGCGACCTCCGACCTGAACGACCTGTACCGCCGTGTGATCAACCGGAACAACCGCCTGAAGCGGCTTCTCGACCTCGGTGCGCCCGAGATCATCGTGAACAACGAGAAGCGCATGCTCCAGGAGGCCGTCGACGCGCTGTTCGACAACGGTCGTCGTGGCCGTCCGGTCACCGGTCCCGGTAACCGCCCGCTGAAGTCCCTCAGCGACATGCTGAAGGGCAAGCAGGGCCGCTTCCGTCAGAACCTGCTCGGTAAGCGTGTGGACTACTCCGCGCGTTCCGTGATCGTCGTCGGTCCGCAGCTGAAGCTGCACCAGTGCGGTCTGCCGAAGGCGATGGCGCTGGAGCTCTTCAAGCCGTTCGTGATGAAGCGCCTGGTCGACCTGAACCACGCGCAGAACATCAAGTCGGCGAAGCGCATGGTCGAGCGCGGCCGCACGGTCGTGTACGACGTGCTGGAAGAGGTCATCGCGGAGCACCCGGTTCTGCTGAACCGTGCGCCCACGCTGCACCGCCTCGGCATCCAGGCCTTCGAGCCGCAGCTGGTCGAGGGCAAGGCCATCCAGATCCACCCGCTCGTCTGCACCGCGTTCAACGCGGACTTCGACGGTGACCAGATGGCCGTGCACCTGCCGCTGTCCGCGGAGGCGCAGGCCGAGGCCCGCATCCTGATGCTGTCCTCGAACAACATCCTCAAGCCGGCCGACGGCCGCCCGGTGACGATGCCGACCCAGGACATGGTCCTCGGTCTGTTCTTCCTCACCACCGACGGCGAGATGCGCGACCTCAAGGGCGAGGGCCGTTCCTTCGCCTCGGTCGCCGAGGCGATCATGGCCTTCGACGCGGGCGAGCTGTCGCTCCAGTCGAAGATCGACGTCCGCTTCCCGGTCGGCACCATCCCGCCGCGTGGCTGGACCCCGCCGGCGCGCGAGGAGGGCGAGCCCGAGTGGCAGCAGGGTGACAGCTTCCGGCTGAACACCACCCTGGGCCGTGCGCTCTTCAACGAGCTGCTGCCCGAGGACTACCCGTTCGTCGACTACGAGGTCGGCAAGAAGCAGCTCTCCGAGATCGTCAACGACCTCGCCGAGCGCTACCCGAAGGTCATCGTGGCGGCGACGCTCGACAACCTGAAGGCGTCCGGCTTCTACTGGGCGACCCGTTCCGGCGTCACCGTGGCCATCTCCGACGTCGTCGTTCCCGAGGCGAAGAAGGAGATCGTCAAGGGCTACGAGGCGCAGGACGAGAAGGTCCAGAAGCAGTACGAGCGCGGTCTGATCACCAAGGACGAGCGCACGCAGGAGCTCATCGCGATCTGGACCAAGGCGACCAACGAGGTCGCCGAGGCGATGAACGACAACTTCCCGAAGACCAACCCGATCTTCATGATGGTGAACTCGGGTGCACGAGGCAACATGATGCAGATGCGTCAGATCGCCGGTATGCGTGGTCTGGTGTCGAACGCGAAGAACGAGACGATCCCGCGTCCGATCAAGGCGTCGTTCCGTGAGGGTCTGTCCGTGCTGGAGTACTTCATCTCCACGCACGGTGCCCGTAAGGGTCTGGCGGACACCGCTCTGCGTACCGCCGACTCGGGTTACCTCACCCGTCGTCTGGTCGACGTCTCCCAGGACGTCATCATCCGCGAGGAGGACTGCGGCACCGAGCGCGGTCTGCGTCTGAAGATCGCCGACCGGAACGCCGAGGGCACGCTGGTCAAGACGGAGGACGTCGAGACCTCCGTGTACGCGCGCTGCCTCGCCGAGGACATCGTGGTCGACGGGCAGGTGCTGGCCCCGGCCGGTACCGACCTCGGCGACGTCCTCATCGAGGAGCTCGTGCAGCGCGGCGTCGAGGAGGTCAAGACCCGCTCGGTCCTGACCTGCGAGTCCGCCGTCGGCACCTGCGCGATGTGCTACGGCCGTTCGCTGGCCACCGGCAAGCTGGTCGACATCGGTGAGGCGGTCGGCATCATCGCCGCCCAGTCCATCGGTGAGCCCGGTACCCAGCTGACGATGCGTACCTTCCACACCGGTGGTGTGGCCGGTGACGACATCACCCAGGGTCTGCCGCGTGTCGTCGAGCTCTTCGAGGCCCGTACCCCGAAGGGTGTCGCCCCGATCTCCGAGGCCCAGGGCCGCGTGCGGATCGAGGAGACCGAGAAGACCAAGAAGATCGTCGTCACCCCGGACGACGGCAGCGACGAGACGGCGTTCCCGATCTCCAAGCGTGCCCGTCTCCTGGTCAGCGAGGGCGAGCACGTCGAGGTGGGCCAGAAGCTCACCGTGGGTGCCACCAACCCGCACGACGTGCTGCGCATTCTGGGCCAGCGTGCCGTCCAGGTCCACCTGGTCGGCGAGGTCCAGAAGGTCTACAACTCGCAGGGTGTGTCGATCCACGACAAGCACATCGAGATCATCATCCGGCAGATGCTCCGCCGCGTGACGATCATCGAGTCCGGCGACGCCGAGCTGCTGCCCGGCGAGCTGGTCGAGCGCTCGAAGTTCGAGCACGAGAACCGTCGTGTGGTCCAGGAGGGTGGTCACCCGGCTTCGGGTCGTCCGCAGCTCATGGGTATCACCAAGGCCTCGCTGGCGACGGAATCCTGGCTGTCGGCCGCCTCCTTCCAGGAGACGACCCGAGTCCTGACGGACGCGGCGATCAACGCCAAGTCCGACAGCCTCATCGGCCTCAAGGAGAACGTCATCATCGGTAAGCTCATCCCGGCCGGTACGGGCCTGTCCCGCTACCGCAACATCCGGGTCGAGCCGACCGAGGAGGCCAAGGCCGCGATGTACTCGGCCGTCGGCTACGACGACATCGACTACTCGCCGTTCGGCACGGGCTCCGGCCAGGCCGTTCCGCTGGAGGACTACGACTACGGTCCGTACAACCAGTAAGCGAGTCGCTTGAGTCGAAGGGCGGCCACCCTGCGGGGTTGGCCCTGACGGCGGTGGCGTACGCCGGGGCGGCGATCGCCACCGGCTGACGCAC